>JAUYJM010000070.1 GCA_030689285.1 bacterium | reverse complement strand
TGTGTGTTCTCATAGGAGTGGCGAGACAGAAGACGACTGGATCGCTGATTTTGCCGTTGGCATTGGAGCTTATGGGATAAAAATCGGCGCTCCGACTTTGCCAGAACGCGTCTCCAAGTATGACCGCCTAATAAAAATTTCTGAAGAAATGAAGTAGTTAATAGCTGTTACCCATATCAAAGTCTGTGTCAAGTTTCCCAGCTTTTTGATGTCTGTGGAGAAGTTTTAACGCATAAAAAGCATAAACGAGATATAATATAGTATAAGCAACTCATATTCGTGTCTTAAAGCAGATTTTCAATGCTCAAAATTTGCTTTTATGGGCTACGGTAAAGTTGATTTTCCTCGCGAAAAGCTTTGCGAATAAGAACTCTTTGTACCTTGCCTAAGGCGTTATGTATATAGAAGACGCACAACTTAAAGAATTTCTAAAAGACTCGGGGCTTGTAAGCCGAGCCGACTTTGATGAGGCCAGTGAAGAAGCGGAAAAGAAAAAACTGCCGATAGGAAAAGTACTGGTCAAAAAAGGAAAGATTACTGAAGACGAGCTTAGAAAAATTCAGGCCTATGTGCTAGGTATTCCTTTTGTTGATTTAAAGACCCAGAAAATTGACCCTAATATTCTTTCAATGATTCCGGAGCCGGTAGCCCGCACTCACAACATCGTGGCCTTCAAGAAGGGGGTTGGAACTCTTGAAGTCGCTATGCTTGACACAGACGACCTGGCCGCCATAGATTTCGTCCGAAAAAAAGTTCACCTAAAAATCCTTCCGCGTCTTACGGATATGGATTCAATCAAGGCGATGCTGTTGCAATATCAAAAATCCTTGAAGGCCGAATTTGGAGATTTGATACAAAAAGACACGGATGCCCTTATGGATATTGCCGCCGATAAGCCGGTTGAAAATGCCGATGCCTCTGACGAGAAGGACTTAAAAAAAATGGCGGAGGATCTGCCGATAGTTAGAATCGTAGATACTCTCCTAAAGCACTCTATAATTCAAGGCGCTTCGGATATTCATATTGAACCGCAAGAATCGCAGGTTCTTGTTAGGTACAGGATTGACGGCATCCTGCACGATGCTATGGTTTTACCCAAAAACACGGCTGGAAGCATCGTTGCCCGCATAAAAGTTTTGTCCAACCTGAAACTGGATGAAAGACGGCTTCCGCAGGACGGCAGATTCAAAGTTGAAATGAACAATGAGAAAGTCTCGCTTCGTATTTCAATATTGCCGACCGCTTTCGGGGAGAAGGTCGTAATGAGGCTTCTAAAGGAAAATATTTCAGGATTTACCCTGGAAGGTTTGGGTTTCCACGGAGACGCCCTGGAAGATGTGCATAAGGCCCTCAAGCAGAAAACGGGAATGATTTTGACCACAGGTCCTACAGGAAGCGGTAAAACCACCACTTTATACACAATGATAGATATTTTAAACGAGCCGGGGGTAAACATTTCAACCGTAGAGGACCCCGTTGAATATCAGATGGCGAGAGTAAACCAAACGCAAGTAAAGCCGGAAATAGGATTTACTTTTAGTACGGGACTTAGGGCTTTGGTGAGGCAAGACCCCGACGTGGTTATGGTCGGCGAGATAAGAGACAATGAAACGGCGTCTCTTGCCATTAACGCTTCTCTCACGGGACATTTGGTGCTTTCCACACTGCATACCAACTCGGCCGCCGGAGCGATTCCGCGTCTTGTGGATATGAAAATTGAGCCGTTTCTCATAGTTTCCACCATAAACGTGGTTTTGGCCCAGCGTCTTGTAAGAAAGCTCTGCGACGCAAAGGAAAAATATTATCTTAACAAAGCGGCAATAGCCACGCTAGGCAAGACGGCGGACTTGGACAAAATACTGCAAGCTCTTCATACCGAAAAAATCGTTCCGCCAAACACGTCTTGGGAGAAAATTCCTTTTTATAAGCCGAAACCTTCCGCCAATTGTAAAGACGGTTATAGCGGTAGAATGGGAATATACGAAGTTTTGAGAGTTGATGCCGCAGTCAAGGAAATGGTTATACAAAACAAAACTGCCGACGAAATAGACGCTTATGCCAAGAAAAACGGAATGCTTTCGGTAATTGAAGACGGCATTTTTAAGGCGGCGCAAGGGCAGACGACCATAGAGGAAGTGTTGAGAGTAGTGTCGGAATAATCACGCAACATGTAACATGCGACACGGAACAATAAGATAAAGTCCTTATTTCCGATGTTGCATGTTACATGCTGAATGCTCCATGATTTTTAAATTCAAAGCGCAAAAACCAGACGGAGAAATATATGAGGGCGAGAAAAACGCGCCCGATAAGTTTGCTCTTTTTCAGGAGATAAAAAAAGGCGGAGATGTGGTCATCACCGCTTTTGAGGCGGAAGAGGCTAAAAAAACCGAACTTTTTCAGTCATTTCGCGGCATTTTCGGGTCCGTCAGTATGCAGGACAAAATCAATTTTTCCAGAAATCTGGGGGAAATGCTTAAGGCGGGATTGCCTTTATCTCGCGCTCTACTTGTGATGGAAAAACAGGCCACCAACAGACGGTTCTCCAAAATTCTTTCGGTGGTAAACCTGTCAATAAAACAAGGAAAAACTTTTCATGAGGCATTGGAACTTCAAGGTAAAATCTTCCCGCCGCTTTTTATTGCTATGGTAAAGTCCGGTGAAGAGAGCGGGTCGTTATCCGATTCTTTGAGCGCTGTCTCCTTACAGCTTGAAAAAAGCCACGAACTCAAAAAGAAAGTCCGAGGGGCTATGATATATCCGAGTATTGTCGTGTCGGTAATGCTTCTCATAGGAACTCTGCTTATGGTTTTTGTCGTGCCTGGGCTCACGCGCACCTTTGAAGAGCTTGATGTGGAGTTGCCTCTGCCCACCAAAATTGTGATTTGGACGAGCAACTTTATAAGTGAAAACTTTGTCGTGGCTTTATTCGGATTGATTATCGCTTCAGTCTTGGCCGCCATTGTTTTTAGAACTCCCAAAGGCAAGAAAGTTATAGACTTTTTTTGGCTCCATGTACCTATTGTCAAAGGTTTGGTGAGAGATACAAATACAGCCAGGACAGCCCGCACACTTTCCTCCCTTTTAATCGCGGGAGTAGACGTGGTGGAGGCCTTATCTATCACAAGAAATGTGGTCCAAAATTCTTACTACAAAGAAGTATTAGCCGAAGCTGAAAAAGAGATACAGCTTGGAAATCAGCTTTCGCGGGTATTTGAAAGCAAGGACATATATCCTTCCTTTCTAGCAGAAATGGCGGCTGTGGGCGAAGAGACAGGACGGTTGGCGGAAATGTTTAAAAATGTCGGAGTATTTTACGAAACCGAGATTGACCGCAGGACAAAAGATATGTCTACCGTCATTGAGCCTTTTCTTATGGTATTTATCGGCGTGGTCGTAGGTTTTTTTGCGGTGGCGATGATTACGCCGATGTATACGGTTATGAATACCATATAAAATAAAGTGGTGATTTAGGAGATAGGAATTAAGTTGGAGATAGATTTAGGGTTTATCATATTTAATGAAAAATTGAAAAATCAAAAATCAAAATGACAGTTCAAAATTAAAAAATTAGGAAACTAAGTCCAACATTTTACGACTTTACATTGTCATTTTGATTTTTGCTCTTTGCATTTTAAATTATAGTTATGAAATAACATCGTGGACATCTGATTTCCGCAAACGGGAAGAAGAAAAAAATTATCCCGTTTGGGCAAAAAGTATTTAAAGACTATGAAAAAAGGATTCACTTTTATAGAACTGATGTTTATCATCGCCGTGACCGTTGTTTTGGTGGGAATTGTTTCTTCTTCGTTTAGTAATTTCGGTAAACATCAGGAGCTTGTAACCGCCGCGGAAGTTCTGTCTTCCGTGTTCTTTGAAGCGCGCAGTTATACGATTTCGTCAAAAAACGCTTCTTCCTACGGAGTTCATATTGAATCCGACAGAGTCACACGTTTTACAGGAGAGACTTACGACCAAAACGACCCGAACAATAAGGTTGTTATGTTGCGCGGAGCGGTAACGATTTCTGAAACCAATCTGCAAGGTGGAGGATCGGATGTGATTTTCAACCGTCTTACGGGAGATACGAATCAGTATGGTACGATTATAATATCGCGCGCGGATGACGGCTCTCAAACGCGGGTTATAACTATCACAAAAACGGGGTTTATTGAAGTGGGGGATTAAATTTATGCGAGCTTTTTTCAAAAAACACGCAAAGTTGGGCAAAAGCGGCGTAAGTCTGCTTGAAGTTATGATAGCCACCGGTATTGTATTTGCCGCTCTGGCCGCTATCGTAGGGTCTTACCAGACGTTTTTAAGCGCGGGACTTGCAAACGCAAAGAGCGTACAAGCGGCCTTTCTTCTTGAAGAAGGCATTGAGGCGGTACTTTCTTTGAGAGACAGCGACTGGTCTAGCTTTGCTTCTCTGGGCGGTGCAGGCGACAGGTATCTCTCATTTCAAAGCGGTATATGGACGGCTTCAGCCGAGGAGTCAATGATAGACCAGACTTTTGCCAGAAAATTTACCGTATCGTCTGTCTATAGAGACGCGGAAGACAACATAGCTTCTTCCGGCACACTGGATTCAAATATAAAAAAAGTGGAGGTGTCGGTGTCGTGGCTTACCAATAGGGGTACGACTACCAGAAACCTGTCGCGTTATGTGGCCAATATATTTGAGCTATGAAAGATTTTTTTTCAAAATACAAGCATATTTTCTCGAGAGGATTTTCTTTTATAGAAATGATGATTTACGCCTCCATACTGGCTCTTATGTTTATCTCCGTAGTGAATGTGCTGGTGGTTATGGGTAGAAGCTATGGCTCTTTCAGAAGCGCCTCTTATGTGGTGCAGTCCGGCGAGACGGCGCTAAACAGGATTATAACCGAAGTCAGAAAGGCAGAATCTATAGACTTGGCTGGCAGTACACTTGATTCAAATCCCGGGATTTTAAAAATCAACACTTTTGACGATGGCGGTTCGCCAAAAACAGTTCTTTTCAGAGTTTCAGAAGGCGTTGTTTGGCTTGACGAGAATGGAACGCCTTCGGGACGACTGACGCATTCTGATGTGGAAGTGTCCAACTTAATCTTCCGACGGATAGAAACTCCGATTTCAGAAGGCGTGAAGATTGAACTTGAGGTAACAAGCGACTTATCCGGCACCACAACCGCTAAAAATTTTTACGGCAGCGCCATTATGAGAAATTCATATTAATTTATGAAGCGTAACACCAAAACAAAACAGTCTGGTCAAGCGATGATTATCGCGGCTGTATTCTTTTTGGTAATCTCTTTTATTTTGATGCTTGGTCTTTCTTCTCCGGTCCTAAGACAGATAAAAAACGCCACGGATTTCAATCTGTCTCGCGGTTCTCTTTATGCCGCTGAGTCCATTACCGATGATTTGGTCGTAAGATTTAAAACAGGGAAAAGCATTCCAGCCAGCCCGTCTTTAACTTTAAACTACAGCACGTCTGATGCCGTGATTTCCGATGTTCCTGAAGGTAAATCTATCGTGGCAACAGGAAATTCTCTTTCCGTAGTGCGCCGCACGGCTACCACTATCACCGCGGGTAGCGGCGTGGCGTTTCATTACGGAGTGCAGGTTGGAGACGGCGGTTTTGATCTACAAAACACATCAAGCATCTTAGGTAACGTTTTTTCAAACGGCCCAATAACAGGCGCCGGTAATACCATAAAGGGCGACGTTATTTCCGCTGGTATTTCAGGTTTGGTGGACGGTATACATGCTACGAGTTCTGTCTGGGCGCATACAATCACCGGCTCTGATATAGAAGGCGACGCTTATTACACGACTATTTCGGGTACCAGCGTGGACGGTGTTTTGTATCCGGGCAGTCCAGACCAAGAAGCGGCTGAACTTCCCATAACTGATGATATAGTTGAAGACTGGAAACTGGCCGCCGCTTCCGGGGGTACACTGTCTTCTCCTTGTCCATATAAAATCACGGAAGACCAAAATCTCGGACCGATAAAAATAGACTGTAATCTGGACATAAGCGGAGACCCTACTATCACACTGGATGGACACGTTTGGGTTGCGGGCAATATTGACATTCAAAACACGGCGGTCATAAACATAAACTCGTCTCTAGGAGACACGGGGCTGGTCGTTGTCGCGGATGACCTTTCAGACCGCGTTACGGGCAGCAAAATTATACTGCAAAACTCGGTACAGTTTAACGGTTCGGGTCCCGGAAACAAGTCCTATGTGCTTTTTATATCTCAAAACAACGATGCTGAAGGAGGGGGAAATAATATCGCCATTGAAGCGAAAAATAGCGTAAACGGCGACCTTCTGCTTTACGCTGGTCACGGTCTCATTGAGCTTCAAAATTCAATTTCTTTAAAGGAGGTAAGCGCTTATAGAATACGCACAAAAAACACGGCGGAAGTCATCTATGAGACTGGACTGGCCAACTTATTGTTCAGTGCCGGTCCAGGCGGAGGATACGACTTGGATTTTTGGAAAGAGGTGGAGTAATCAAGCAGGCAACGCATCACTCGCGGTTGAATCAAGGAAATTTCAGTTTTTGCGTTTGAGCGGAGCTGACTCTCGGTCAAATGTCATTTCATCGGAAAATACAGGTTCGTAACTCTCCACACATGCAGAGAAATGGCCATATTCCTCCTTTTTTAAAGGAGGTGGCGAGTCTGCGAGACGGAGGATTTGTTGAAAGGGAGAAAAAATCCCTCCCCCTCGCCCCGTTAGAAACGAAGTTTCTAACGGGGCTCGCCGACTCGGGTACTCCCTTTACTCCCACCCCTCACCCTCGCTGACTCGGGAGCTCCCCTCTGGCAGGGGAGCTGGGGAGAATAAGAGGTGTGGAGAGTTACATTGACTTATGTTACTTGATTGGCGGCTTTTTGGTATACTTTAATAATGCTAAAAAAAGGAAAATTTTCATCAGGAAAAATGGGCAAAAAAATCATAGTGGGCAACTGGAAAATGAACCCTTCAGACATTGGCAAAGCCAAGGAAATCTTTGTCGCGGTCAAAAAATTTGCCGTTAAGCTAAACAAAATAGAAATCACGGTTTGCCCGCCTTTTACTTTTATAAACTCTCTAAAAAAAATGGATTTGGCCGGCAACGTAAGACTTGGCGGCCAAAACGTTTTCTCGGAAAAATACGGCGCTTATACGGGAGAAGTGAGCATACTAGAACTTCAGAGTGTCGGAGCCGATACCGTGATAGTCGGGCACTCTGAAAGGAGAGCTATGGGAGAAACCGAAGAACAGATTTCAAAGAAAGTTTTTGTCGGGAGAGAAGAGGGTTTTAGAGTGATACTGTGTGTCGGTGAGAAAACGCGCGACGATGAGGGTTCTCATTTTGGATTTTTGGAGGAACAAATCAAAAATTCGCTGGCAAAAGTGCCGAAAAGATTTTTAAAAGACGTTATTGTCGCTTACGAGCCGATTTGGGCGATAGGAAAGTCGTCAAAATTCGCCATAGACAAATCAGGTCTGGAGGAAACGGTTCTTTTTATAAGAAAAGTTATAAACGGCATCTACGATAGCGAGTCGGCTCACGGCATAAAAGTTCTTTACGGAGGTTCAGTCTCGGATAAAAATGCGGCAGAGCTTATGTCTTCCGGTATAGCCGGTTTTTTGGTCGGCCACGAAAGTCTTATGCCTTCCCACTTTAAAGAAATCGCTAAAATTATGGAAACAGCTTAAATTATGGACTACAAGTTTCCCGTATTAAATGAAGCTCCTCCCGTTTTGGGTAAAAAGGTAATAATGAGGGTAGACCTCAATATCCCCATAATAAACGGCCGTATCGCCGATGATTTTCGTCTTAAGAAAATTATGCCGACTTTGGAATTTTTACAGTCGCGGCAGGCCAAGACTTTGCTTATTTCTCATACGGACAATCCGAGCGCGACTCTGGAGCCGATACTTGAAAGTCTGAAAGGAAAAGTAAAAATTTCTTTTCAAAAAACCATTGAAGAAGCAAAAGAGGCGCTGGAAGTTTTAGAAAATGGAAGTTTTGTCCTCTTGGAGAACATTCGCCTTTTTGAAGGCGAAGAATCAAACGATATAAATTTTGCAAAAAAACTTTCTGAGCTCGGAGACCTTTATGTAAATGAAGCTTTTTCTGTTTCACACAGAGAGCACGCTTCTTTGGTCGGTCTGCCGAAATTTTTACCGCATTTTGCCGGTTTGCTCTTTGCCGAAGAAGTCAAGAGCTTATCACAGGTTTTTTCGCCCGAACACCCCTTTCTTTTTGTGCTCGGCGGCGCTAAATTCAATACGAAACTGCCGTTGGTAAAAAAGTTTTTGGATATCGCGGATACCGTGTATGTAGCCGGAGCTCTGTCAAACGATATCTACAAAGCCAGAGGTCTTGAGATAGGCAACTCTTCTCATTCGGAAAACGGCGTTACAAATCTGGAAAAAATTGAAGGACATCAAAACTTGCGAAATCCTATTGACATAGAGGTGTGCTCCGAAGCGGGCAAGGAGATGAGAGCGTTCAATTCTCTGAAAAGAGAAGATAAAATAGTGGACATAGGACCGCAGTCGCTTTCCGAACTCAGCGCGCTTGTATCAAACGCGAAGCTCATCGTATGGAACGGCCCGCTCGGGTTTTATGAAGAAGGTTTTTCCAAAGGAACGGAGGAACTTGCGATGGCAATGGCTTTAAGTTCCGCCAAGACAATCGTGGGAGGAGGAGACACTTTGGCCGCCATTTCCTCTCTCGGAATTCACGACAAATTTTCTTTTGTTTCTACGGGAGGCGGAGCGATGTTGGATTTTTTGGCGAACGAAACTCTACCGGGCATAGAGGCGCTCCAAGCCAATTAAAATTAAGATAAGAAGACAAACGGCTCACACTACCAGTGTGAGCCGTTTGTTCTGAAAATGTTACACGCTACATGTTTCAGGTTACAAACTATTTATGATTTTCTTCGCGTTTTCTTTGAAGTTCATTTTGTCCCCCTCTACTTTGTCGTTTGGAAATACCCATATGTGGGCATGAGGGACTTCGTCTCCGACTGTTTTGCTTAAAATCCACTCGGTGTCAAAGGCCTTTCTTTCCGCCAACGCGATTTTTTGAGCGACTTTAAAATATTTTCCGATTTCCTCGGCAGGCATATCCCATACCCATCGGTAATGTTTTTTGGGAATTATTTGGGTGTGCCCCGGAGATTGCGGGTGGATGTCCAAAAAAGCCAAAAAATCACCGTCTTCATAAACGATTTCGGCAGGGATTTCTCTTGTGATGATTTTACAGAAAATACATTTATCCGATTCGTTCATAAGCATATTATACAAAAAAATATGCGGATGCCATAATTTCTTTTAATTCACAGCTTGATTGTCAACATATGCGCTGTGTCTTTGACAAGGTATAATTTGTGTATGAATACGGGCAGTCATTTTGATGTGAGGGGTCTGTTTTTTGTGATACGCGTAACATTACTCTGTTCTGTGCTTTTTCTGGCCGCTTCTCGGGCGGATTTTTTTCTGGGGGACAGCACTTTTGAATACTCAAAAGAAGCGTTGGTGATAAACGCCGACACAGTTGGTGAAAAAATTGAAGATACCCCGGAAAAAGACATCGTTACTTTGGCTTTTGTTGGAGACATTATGCTTGACAGGGGGGTTGAGGCGGAAATCATAAGGCACGCAGGCGGCAAATTTTCTTTCCCCTTTGAGTTTGTAAAAGAAGAATTTTTAAAATACGATTTGGTTTTCGGCAATCTGGAAGGGGTGATTTCCGATAAAGGGTTTGATAGGAGGGATTTATATTCTTTCAGAATGAATGTGGAAGCTCTGCCGGCTCTTAAGGAGGCGGGGTTTGATATCTTGTCTGTCGCCAACAACCATAGCGACGATTGGGGCAGAGAGGCTTTTGAAGATATGCTAGGACGCTTTAAGAGTGAAGGTATAGTCTATGTGGGAGGGGGTTTTACCGAAGGTGAAGCATACGGCGGAAAGTCTGTAAAAATCAACGACCTTAAAATCACTTTTTTGGCTTTTAGCGACTTTGACACTTTTCTCAAAGCTGATGGCGCCGTGTCCGGCGAAGCTCTGATAGATGAAGAAAAGCTGGCAAACTATGTCGGATTTGCTCAAATCCAAAACGATATCGTGGTAGTTTCTTTTCATTTTGGCGAGGAATATCAATCTTTGCCAAACAAAAGGCAAATACAGCTAAGTCGGTTGGCGATTGAGGCGGGAGCAGACCTCGTGGTCGGCCACCATCCGCATGTCATACAGCCACTAGAAAAGTATCAGAACAGATATATTGCTTACAGTTTAGGCAATTTTATTTTTGACCAGTATTTTTCAGACGAAACTATGGAAGGAGGGCTTTTGGAAGTGGAGATAGAGGGAAAAAGCATCAAAAACGCGAGATTGAAGAAAGTGTTGTTAAACAAACACTATCAGCCGAGTTTAGAGAAATAGAATTATGAAGGAGGATAAACTGACTACATATTGTGTAGCGAATCCATAACAGTTACAAGTTCTTCTTCTTTGTTTGACCTTACCGACAGACAAAAAACCGCTATATTTGAGAGCATAAAAAAATTGTTAGGTCTTTAGAAAGGTACTTTGAGTTACGAAACTCGCTTCCGATGGATTTCTTTTCAATTTCGAGCGAGGCGAAGCAAAAATTATGAGGCATATGAGAGAGTTCTGTTGAATAATTTTTGCAAAGCCGTAGCCGAAATTGAAAAGAAAGACGCGGATCTGGAGTTTCGTAATTCAAAGAAAGGTAAGGTTTACAAAAGAAAACCCCCTCCGGCCGAATTGCCGGAGGGGGGAGGGTTATGTATGGCGCAGGGAAGAACAAAAATTCCTCTTTATATTATATGTGGGAGGTTTTTTTGTCAATGCCCGCATATTGTAACCCCTCACACCTGCAGAGAAATGGCTTTATTCCTCCTTTTCTACTGCGTGTCGCCTTAAGCTTAGTCGCATGCCGCTAAAGCTTCAGCGACGGAGCACGGTGGAGCAAAAGGGCGAGAGAATTTACAATTTTCAATCAAATCCCGAAATTTTCAATGCATCAAATTCGTAGCCGATATTCGTCCCGCCTTGCTTGGTTCTATGATTGAAAATTGCCTGCCCCGTGAGAGCGAAGCGATTTTACGGGGCAAAATTGAAAATTGAAAATTCTTCCTGCCCCGCCTAAGAATGCAGTACTCCCTTTACTCCCACCCCTCACCCTCGCCCCGTTAGAAACGAAGTTTCTAACGGGGCTCGCGGACTCGGGAGGTCAAAAGTATTTTTCTGTCTGGAAAAATCTTTCAACCCTGCCTCGCGCTGCCCGCGCTCCGGCCTTGCGAAAGCTCCATGTATTCGCTTCCTCACCCCTCTGGCAGGGGAGCATGGGAGAATAAGAGTGTGAAGGGTTAA
>JAUYJM010000069.1 GCA_030689285.1 bacterium | reverse complement strand
CTCGCGATTCGCCCGGTACTGCTTATCTGTGGGACGGCTCTTATATTCGGATTTTATCCGCGCCTTGCGAGCGTTATTTCGTTGTCTATATTTATCTTACCGCTTTTTTCCCGCGGCGTTTATATGTTAAATTACGGAGCTTACTACGGTGAAGCGCTAGTGATTTTTCTTCTAGGCGGCAGTTATGCTTTGTATGAATTCCACAAAACAAGGCGTTGGAAGATCATTGACGCTCACATCGCGAAATATAAGTTTTTCATCTTGCGATTGATTTTTGGCGGTTCTATGGTTTTCGCGGCGCTTTACGCGAAGTTTTTTCACGCAAATTTGGCCATTGCCACGGTTGAAAAATACGGTCTTGATAAGATTTTTCATATTGAACCTCAGCTTTTCGTGTTCGGAGCTCTGTGCGTGGAAGTTATGATAGGTTTGTTTTTCATTATAGGTTTTGAACTTAGATTTACCTCTTTGTTTTTTCTGGCATTTTTAATCGCTTCGCTCTTTTTCTTCAAGGAGGCAGTGTGGCCTCACCTGATACTCATAGGCACGGCCATTTCCGTGTTTGCTCACGGCTACGATAGATTCACGATTGAAAGCCGCTTTGTAAAGCGAAAGCATGAAGAACCCGTATTTTAGATTACTAAACCGCGAATGCGATTATAAGTACGGCCAAAATGACTCTGTACCAGGCGAAAGCGTTTAGCTTGTGGTTTTTTAGAAAGCTTATCATCCAATGGATGGCGGCAAGACCGACCAAAAAAGAGACGACGGCTCCTAAAAGGAGCTCAACACCTATCGCGGAAAGAATTCCAGTCTGCCATAGTTCCAGAAGCTTTTTTAAGCCCGAACCGAAAAGAAGCGGAAAACCCAAAAAAAAGCTAATCTTGGCGGCAGTTTCCCGAGTGAGACCCAATAAAAGTCCTCCTGAAATGGTCGCGCCCGCGCGGGACATTCCCGGCAGAAGGGCGAGGGTTTGAAATATTCCGACAAAAATTCCGCGTTTGGCGGTCAGAGGTTTGTCAAATGCCGCGTGCGCTTCCGCGGTCCAAAATAAAATGCTCCCAAGAACAAGTGTCACTACAACAAATTCCGAGTTTCTGAAAACCGTCTCCATTGTACTTTCCAAAAAAACGCCTGCTATTGCCGGAACCAAGCTTCCCAAGACAAGTATGGCCAAAAGCGTCTTTGGACTTACACCCATAGTGGAGATGTCTGCTTGAGTCTGGGAGGTTTTGAAGCATCCCGAAATATACTTCAGTAGAGCCACAAAATCTTTCCTGAAATAAAAAAGAAGTGTAAGCGCAGAGGCAAGCTGGAGTACGGCATCAACTGAGAGTCCGTTTGCGTCAGAAATATTAAAAACCGAACGAGCTATAATTAAGTGCCCCGAAGAAGATACCGGTATAAATTCCGTAAGCCCTTGCACCGCGCCTAAAAAAATTGATTGACCGAAATTTAGCATATTTGTGAATCTCCACAACGTTTATTTTGCAAACTTATTTTTACTCAAAAAACGTAATAGCAATCATAAATAAAATTCCGACCACAATAGCGATAATCTGATTTAGTGTGGCTTTTACGCCCGTGCTCTTTTTTAGCTCCGGAACAAGGTCAGAGCCGGCAATGTAAATAAAATTTCCGGCGCCAAAAGCCAAAACATAAGGAATTATCCCTTCCAACGATTCGCCTACCGAAAGAGCCACTATAGTGCCTAGTATCGCGGTCGCGGCCGACAGAAAGTTAAAAAACAGGGCTTTTTTTCTTTTAAAACCTGAATGCAAAAGTATTCCGTAGTCAGCTATTTCATGAGGAATTTCGTGCAAAAGAATCGCGATAGTGGAAGCGATACCGAGCGAAGGACTTACCAAGAAGCTTGCGCCTATAATAACGCCGTCTATTATATTATGAACCCCGTCTGAAAATAGCACCAAAATGCCCACCGGCTTTATTCGGCCGTGGTCGTGTTCAGCTTCCGTCTCAAATGTCTCCTCAAGCTCGCCATGACTATGCTTCCACTCCAAAAACTTTTCAAGAATGAAGAAAACGAGAATGCCAAGCACTACAAAAATAGCGGCATCTGTAGTATCAGATACTTCCTCGTATGCCTCGGGAATAAGGTGTATAAAAGCATCAGCAAAAAGCGCGCCGACGGATAAACTGACAGTGAATGATATAAACTTCTGAAGACGGGCTCTCCTAAACTTCAGCGTAAAAATGCCCGCAAGCGATATGAGACTTACCGCAAAAACGGCTGAAAGAGCGTAAATCCAAGTCAATGTCATAGTTTTTTATAATAACACGGATATTGAGTATGTCATATGGGATGATAGGCTCTAAGGTTGGGACTCACCACGCGTTTGCCTCCCAATTCTCCCTTTTGTAAAGGGAGTACCCGAGTCAACGAGGGGGAGGGATTTTTTCTCCCTTTTGTAAAGGGTGCACTGCATTCTTAGGCGGGGCAGGAATAATTTTCAATTTTCAATCAAATCCCGAAATTTTCAATGCATCAAATTCGTGAGCAGTATTCGTAGAGCCCCGCTTGAAAATTGACTGATTGAAAATTCATTGAAAATTGCAAAATTGGAAATTGAAAATTATCTATATCTCTAAATCCTAAATCGTATCTCATTCTTAATTCATAATTCTAACTCATATTTACCGGTACCGCTTCATCTAAATTTATACGATATAAGTAAAGGTTTCGGTCAAGTATTGCAACCTTAAAATTTGATGCTACAATTAGGAAGACTTTTTTAGAATTTAAAATAAGAAAGAAAATGACAGAACAAACTGGCGGTGAAAATACAACAAGTGATAATTCAAAGGGCGGCAACTTGACAGTTCCTATGGCCATAATTGCCGCGGGAGCGCTTGTTGCCGGAGCAATATTTATCACCCAAAGTTCAACTTCTGTGGATAAAAACGTGGCGAAAGTGCCTGCGGAAGAAAACTCTTCAATAACAGTGCGGCCTGTAGACGATACAGACCACATACGAGGCAATCCGAATGCCGAAATCGTCATCATTGAGTATTCAGACACCGAATGTCCTTGGTGTAGAGAATTCCATAAATCTATGAAAGAACTTATGGAAACAGACGGCAAGAGCGGCCGCATTGCTTGGGTTTACCGCCACTTCCCCGTTCACCAGCAATCCGCGCGAGAAATTGAAGCCCTTGAGTGTGCAACAGAGCTAGGGGGTAACGAGGGATTTTGGAACTACTTGGATCGTCTTTTTGAAATCACGCCCGCAAACGACCAGTTTGACTTGGCAAAACTTCCTGAAATAGCTGATTATGCGGGGTTGGACACGGCCGCGTTTGACGCATGCCTCCAAAGCGGTAGGTACGCTGGCGTCCCAGCCGCCGACAAGAAGGAAGCAATAGAGGCGGGCGCCGAAGGTACGCCTTACAATATAGTCATATCTTCTAGCGGAAGACATATCATACCGGGGTATCTTCCTTACAACAATCTGAAGGCGCAACTGGAAGAATTTTAACACGACATCAAGCAAGCGCCTAAGCTGTTTGTTTCTCACATTTCCCATGTTTTCTTTTTAGCAAATGAGGCGCTTGCGTTTTCTATGCGCCCCAATTTTCTCAGCCAGACCCCAAAAAAATTTGGACAGAAACAGAGACAGTCACATTTACCTCATTTACCCATTATTACCCGAATTGCAGAAGTATAAATATTATTGGAGATTACCGCGCGCTTTTTGAAATTAAAGGAAAAGATTGGTTGTATTCACAAAAATTGGCACGCATTCGGGGTGTACCAGTAATAGACAGAGCTTTAAGCTCCCAGGATATATTATTTCAATGCATTTTCTAACAAAGCGTAAAATTCGTTTTTTTCATATATGGTGTTGTGTCCAGCATTTTTAACAAAATAAATTTTCTTTAAATCCGAAGGGATGCTTTCGTAAAGTTTTTGACCTAATTTGTTTGAAATTACTTCGTCGCTCTCTGCAAGTATTATTGATACCTCTCCTTTGTAATGAGCAAGCCATACGTCCGGTGTAAAATTGTTAAGCAATAATAAACGCATGGGATAAAACGGATAGTGTGAAGAAGCTACATCCGCAAGATTGCTGTAGGCGGTAATGAGAATCAGTTTGTCTATGTTTGAATGCAGTGTGTGATAAGCCGCTGGCCCTACGCCAACACTTTCTCCCACAACTATAATGTTTGTAAAATTTTGAGTTTTTAAAAAATCAATTGTGTCGTCAACATTTTTGAGCAACTTGGACATTGAAGGGTTGGTGTTTTTTTCTCCGTATCCTGAATACTCCGCAAAAAAAGTTGAGTAATTTTGCTCAGCAAAAAAAGAATCTAAATAATCGCGGTCACAAGCCCTGCCGGCATTCCCGTGATAATAAACAACTACTTCCTCTTGTGAACGTTTTGTAAGATAGCCCCTACTGGAGCCAAATGAAATGTGGTCTGCCTTCTTAAACGAAGGGCAATCAGAAAAATCGGTCTCATCTGGATAATAAATATATTTTGCTTGAAGAACAAACAATACTGTTCCGAGTCCGAAATAAACCAACGAGAGTATTAGAAGCATCCTTTTAATTAAATGGGGTATTTTACTCAAAATACTATCTATTTTTTCGCTTATATTTTTCATGCTCTTTTTTCTTCCGTTATGCATGGAGGCAAAAGGGTCAAGGTAGAGGGTTGGGTACCCTTACCTGAATAATTCAAAATCTTCTTCTATGAAAAGATGCGCCGCCATCGCGCTCGCGCGATTAATGACATGATATATTTTCCCTCCGACATAAACACAAGACATTCGCGGCATGATATCAGTACATCGCAACCTTATTTCAAATCAACGATATCCGACCCATTCACCTCCTTTACGTCATCATCCGGAGATTCGTTGGCCGCGTTGTTTTCAATTGAATCATCATCGCTCTTGGTTTTAATTCAGCGACCAAATGGCGTAGTTTAAATACAACGCGAAACTAACCCAAAGAATGTAGGGCAAGAGGAGCCACGCGGCTAGTTTGCCGTGTCCCGCCGTAGTCCAGATACTGGACGACCGCGTGCCGCCATAGCTGGCTCCAGCGGTGGCGCAAGGAGGAGAGATTTTCGCAAAAGCGATGATTGTGGCAAGAATGGCGAGCCAGAGAAATGCGATCTCAACAAGCGCGCCTCCCGGAGAACGTAGTCCGAAAAAGATAATTGACCAAAGTGCGTTCAAGACCAGTTGAATAGAAAACAACGCAATCGCCCATTTCCACACACGCAACATCCTTACATTCTCAAGTATGTAAGGATGTTGCCTCCAGACAAGAAAAAGAGAAATACCCATCAGCGCGTAGAGTGTCGTCCAGACCGGGCCAAACACCCACGCAGGAGGATTAAGCGCCGGCTTCACAAGCTCGGCATACCAGACAGACTGAACCGCGGGCACCGTAAAAAAGGAACCGGCCACTCCCGCTCCGAGCGAGACGCCGACTGAAAAAATAAGTTTCCAAAAATCCTTCATTCATTATATTTTAACACGTAAGTATTTAAATACGTAATGTTGAAATATTAGAGGTAATATTGACAAAAACACTGTTTAGGTGTATTATAATAATAAGAACAGTTCTTTGATAATACCTGCTTTGCCTTGCGAAGTTTTAACGAAGGTAGGCGAGTGGTCATAGCCCCTATACGCGGATCAATGCAGACCCCGAAAGGCCGAAGACGGCAACGGGGCAAGTAAAACGCTGATTTCCGCGGATGAGGGCTATGACTACGCACAGTCTAGTATCTGTTCCTATTAGGAATAGGTAAAACCTCAACTAACAGTTGAAAGGCAGACATTATGAAATACTCGAAATTAGACCTCGGAACGATTGAAGCGATTATGAACAAACTCGGTGGCGAGGAAGGAGCAGAAAGATTCCTTCGAGGCGAACTGACCGTCATAGTCCCAAAACTCTTGGAATTCGTCACCTCGGTGACAGTTCCCGAAGTCAAGTGCTTTGTCGTCTCCGATCACTTCCAGCACGGCAAGACCGTGGACGGAGTGAAAGTGTGGCTTGGAGACAATTTCACGAAACATTTCCTCCCGAAAGCGGAAGAGAATGTGGACGGATGCGAAATCCGAGTTCATAAGCTCTTGCGCAGGTCGCTGGATCTCGGTATTTGCTCCGAAATCGGCGCAGAGCGCGAGAAAACGTTCCTCGCTCATCTCTGGGAAATGCTCAAGCTCCAGCCGAGCGGTGAAAACGGAGCACTTCTCACAAACAGTCGCGCGAACATCTTTTATGTTCCCGATATGGAAGGAGTGCTCATGGACGTTTACGCGTGCTGGGGCGCTGTCGAGCGCGCTTGGTACATGGACGCCAGTTCGGTCGGGTACCAGTGTGAGTGGTGGGACGCTGGCTGCTTCGTTTGCTCTCGCTGATTCTTTGGGACTTACGCACTCTGCCTTTTGTTCCTCTGAATCTTTGACCCTCTGAAACCTTGAAGGTTTCGGGGGGTCTTTTTTTATTTGATATACTTCAGCGCAGGACGCTTTGACTGCGGTGGCCATGGCTTCCGCGAAACTTCTTAAATACTACCGTTTGAGAATTGCCCCAACCTCTTTGTTTGGACGAGTCATATTTGTCCCTGTCCCCATTCCCTCGTTTGCTTGTATCGTATGGCCTGTCACTGATTCTTTAAGTCTGCACCAAACGCAATCCTCATTGTCGCAGTGGACTTTCAAAAATTCACCGCTCCATACGCTTTTGAGAAGAATCTTTATTTTTTCCATCAAGTCTTCCATATCTTTGTCGCTGACAAACAAAGCGACTGGCTTGCAATCGTCATTTTTGTCCGGCTTTATGAAATAAAGGGATAATGTCTGTTCCATCCCCTTAAATTTTGGGTTATCATTCACAAGAATTTTGTAAAAAACCAACTGACGAAAATATCTTCCGTCCTCGCTTTTTGTCTCTCCTCTTATGGCCGCCGGAGACATCGCGTGACGCGACTTGTAATCAAAAACCGACACTTTTTTATCGCCCACCAAGACAGCATCCAGCTTGCCATGAAGTCTTATGGAAATTTTCGTGTTATGAGACAAGACGGCAACAAACTCTTTTTCGTACCAACTTTCGGCAAAAACTTTGTCTGATGTTTTAAAATGTGGCAGAAGAGAAGCGGTAATTTTTGGCAACTCGTCTTCCAGCTCTTTCAAAACCGCGTCTTTTTCAAACTTTGGCAAAAAAGATTCATCCAAAAGATAATGTCTGGCGCGGCCACCCATTATGTTTTTCACCCCCTCTTCGTCCCTCACCGCCGACCTCCAAACAGATGAAATCCCTTCGTGAAGAGCCGTACCCTTTTCCGCCACTGCAGAAGGCGGCTCCGGAACTTTCAAGACACTTTTATAGAGAAATTTTCTCGGGCATTCCAAGAAATGATTGAGGGCGGTCACAGACAATCCGGTATCCGACAAAACGTGTTTTGCGTATTCAACCAATTTCCCATCAAGCGCGCCGTCTTCCAAACCATTTTGCTTAGGGAAAAGTTCCGTATTCTTTCCTAAATCTTTTATGGCCGAATATTCAACGCTTTTTGGGTCAAGTTCCGATATGAAGCGAAGCGGTAAAAGTTCGCTTCCGGCAGAATCTTTTTTACTCAAAAGTATTTCAGCGTGCTTTTTGGCCCTCGTCAGAGCCACGTAAAACAAACGCCTTTCGTCTTTTACATCGTCTCCGTCAGTTTCTTTTTTGGGAAGCAAGAAGTACTCCCTTCTGTCCTTTTTAAGCCACTGCTTCTCTGTGGAAAAAGGCAGAAAAACATAGTCAAATTCCAAACCCTTGCTTCCGTGAGCCGTACAGACTTTAACTCTGGCCTCGGTTTTTCCGACCCAAACTTTTACATTTCGTCTGCGTTTTGAATTTCTGTATGTCCTGAAAATCTCCGCCAAACTGGACACGCTTTTACCTTGGTCTTCACTCTGGATTTTCTCGGCAAAAGAGATTATGCCCCGCCATATCTCCGCGCTTTCCTGTGTCTGAGAGAAAAGTTTCTCCATACCGCTTTCTCTGGCCAAGAAGTATAAAAACTCAACAGGATCGGCGTGCCTTGACTTTTCGCTGATTTTCCGCAATTTTTGCCAGAGAGCATGAGTTCCGGTTATTCCGGATTTAAGCCCTCTTGATAGCTTGACTCTATCCTCAAAAGAAACATCCCAAGCGCCCCCGATAAGTGACATAGCCAAAGACTCCGTCATTGAATTGTCGGCCGCGAAATCAAGACAGTCAAAGAAAAGCGCGCCCGCGCCCGAACTGAAAATATCAACGCTTTTCTCCGCCGAAAAAGGTATATTCCGCATACTGAAAACGCGCGTTATCCTTTCCAGAGCTTTATTCGTCCTGGTTATAACCGCCACTTCACTTAGTATGTCTTTTTCCAGGATTTCTTGAACCTGAAACGCCAGATAGTTTTCCAAATCATTTTCTGACTCCGCCACTGCCACTGAAACAGGTTTGGCTCCACCTTCGCCAGCTGCCGTAAGTTTTATCCTCAACTTTTTATTTTCATCTCCTTCATAATTTTGCTCTATCATTGCGAATGCGGCATCCAAAATATGCTGGTGAGAGCGGTAGTTGTCGGACAGGCCAATTGTGGTCATACCTGTCCAAATATTCTCAAATTTCAAAAAGTTTTCCACCGAAGCGCCCTGAAAACGGAAGATGGCCTGTTTCTCGTCGCCAACAATGAAGACGTTGGGGTTATCAAAAAAATCCGATATTGCTTTTATCATTTTGTTTTGCGAGTCATTTGTATCCTGATGCTCGTCAACCAACACATACAAAAATCTTTCTTGCACAAGCCGCAAGAAGTTTTCGCTTGTCTCAAACGCCTTCACAAGTTCCAAAATTATATCGTCATAATCATACCTGTTAAGCTTCCTCTTTTGATTTTCGTATTCTTCAAAAACATCGGCAAAAAGCATGGTCTTCTCCGCCTTTTCAATTTTTTTCTGAGCTTCCGCTTTCAGTTGTCCCTTGGTCTTTCCGCGAGTTGAATATGACGCGTCATCGGATTTTATTTCCTCAATTTTTTTCTTTATAAAAATACGCGCATCATCCGGACTGACCGCTTCTTTTTTACAGTCGCTTATCGCCGATACTGTCGGCGCTACATACTGTTCCGGCCTGCCAAAAGGACGCAGTTTCAAGTATTCCGTGTTCTCTAAAATCTTCGTCACAAGTCCTTCAGCTTCCACCTCATTGAGCTGAAGCGCTCCGCTTATAAAAGGAAATTCTTCAGGAAACTCACGCGAGAGCGATAGCGCCAAACCATGAAAAGTGTGCACGCGCACCAAATCCGCCGCGACACCTATGATTTCCCGAAGCTTTTTTTTCATCGCCACTACACCCGCTTCGGTGAAAGTCAAGGCCAAAATACCGTCTGGCGGCGTATCGGTCTTAAGCAGAATATTGGCAATACGAAGCGTCAATACAGTGGTTTTACCAGTACCTGGGCCTGCCACCACCATAACAGGCCCTTCAATAGTATCTACGGCCTGCTTTTGGGCGGAATTTAGGGTGTTGTAGAGCCTAGTGAACTCCGAAAAATCTAACATAGATGGATTATATCATGTCAAAAAAGTTGATTTTCATTCGGCGATATAGATGGAAACTTTCGCCGGGCGCAGCACCTTGCCGTAAAGCTCGTAACCCCTTTGATGAAGGGTTGAAATCTTGTGGTCTTTTTGCTTATCTTCCGTTTTTTCAGAATTGACGGTTTCGTGAAGCCCCGCGTTAAATCCGTCCCCGCTTTTAGGCTCTATTTCGGACAAGCCGCGAGATTTAAGGATGGACAAAAGTTGGTTTCTAATTGATTCTATTCCCTTCCTCCAATTTTCATCCGTCTTTTCCCACATTTCCCTGTTTCCCATCGCCATATCAAAACTGTCTAGCACGGGAATGACATCCTCAATAACACCTCCTGCCGCGAATTTAATGAAATTTTTTCTGTCTTCCTCGTCGCGCTTTCTGGCATTTATGAAATCGGCTTTATCCTTCTGCCAACCAGTGAGATACTCTTGCCTTTCCTTCGCGCAGATTTTCAATTTTTCACGAAGTTTTTTTACCGCGTCGCCTAAATGCTCTTCTGCAATGACAGAGTCATCCAACGTGTCATCAGATTCAATTTTTATATCATCCTCGTTGTCTTGTTGTTTAGGATTATGTTCATCGAGCATTTTATTAGGTGAATTATCTTGTTCTGAGCTTGTCGAAGAAGAAATTAGGTGAATTAGCGGTGGTTGTTTACCTCTTAGACCACTGCGGAGCTTTTCGAGCTTTTTTCAATCCGAACTTGCGTCGTTCTTTGCTTCTCGGGTCTCTTTTCAAAAATCCCGCCTTTTTCAGCTTTTTCCTCAAGTCTATATTACTCTTCAAAAGAGCCCTAGCCACTGCATGCCTCACAGCTTCGGCCTGCCCTGACATTCCGCCACCGTAAACTTTGATGCTAATCTTAAACTTTTTGTCTGTCTTGACCAAATGTAGAGAATCTGACGCTGTCTTCCGCAAATAGTCGGTCTTGAAGTAATCCGTGAGTTCACGGTCATTTATTGTCCAAGAGTTTTTTGAAGCAGGAAAAAGCCGAGCTCTGGCTACAGCCGTTTTCCTTCTCCCTACCGACTCTATGTATCTTGACTCTTTTTCCATAAAAAATTTCAAATTCAGTTAAAAGATAATTAAAAATCCGATATTTATTCTTCTATCTTCAGTCTTTTCATCATTTCACCGCGCAAACGATTAGACGGAATCATTCCTTTTATGGCTCTTTCAAAAACCGAGCTGTAGCCCTTTTGAGCAATCAGGTTTTTCATAGTCTCATACCGCAACCCGCCGGGATATCCGCTGTACTTGGCATAGGATGTCTCCTTTTTCTTCTTTTCCAAGATGTGAGCTTTAGAAACATTTTTAATCAGCACGGAATTATAGGAAAGTTTGTTACGTCTAAAGCTCGGGTTGTTTTTACCCATCAAAACAACAGCGGCTTCGCTTGCCACTCTGCCAAGTTTTTTATTTGTCGCGTCAATTATGTGTTGCATATATTTATTCCCTAATCATTCCCTAATTCCTACCCGAATTTTTCGAATCAGATTCGGGAGCCGTGTACTCACGGACTTTTCGGGATTATTCGGGATTAAACAAACTCTATTATGGCCATCTTCGCTCCATCACTTTTTCTTCTTGGTAATTTTATTATGCGAGTATAACCGCCCGCCCTGCCTACAAACTTTGGCGCTATTTCATTTACCAGTGCCATAGCCAGAGTTTTACTTTTCAGTCTTGAAGAAAGAAGGCGGATGTTTGCCAAATTTTTAGTTCTCGCTTTGGTTATAAGTTTTTCCGTAAAAGGGCGCACCTCTTTGGCTTTGGCCTCTGTCGTGGTCATCTTGCCGTTTTTTATAAGCGCCGAAGACAATGAAACGAGCAGAGCGCGTCGCTTACCCCTTTTTAAACCGAATTTTCTGTTGTGATTGCCGTGTCGCATGATCTCTAATCAATCTCGAATTTATGTCGCGAATTACTCTAATTCAGATTCGTGTCTGATTCGAGACCCGATGTACTCATCGGGAATATTCGCGTTAATTCGGGTTATTTTAATGTTATTCCGTATTCCTGCAACTTTTTCTTGATCTCCTGAATGCCTTTGCTTCCAAGCCCGTCAACATCAAGTATATCCGCTTCTTTTTTTCGAGCAAGGCCGCCCACCGTTCTTATGTTAGCGGCCGTCAACGCGTTTACAGTCCTCTGTGATAGACCAAGACTTTCAATCCTCTCCTTGAAAAGTTCCGAGTCAATGTTTTTTAGAGATTTGGTCTCGCTTTTTTTCTCGCTTGTCTCTTCGTCTGTTACGGGAATGTCCGATTCTTCAGCTTCGCGTTCCTCCTTAAACCCTACAATTGATTTAAGCTGGGAAATCATAATCTCGATGGATTTTTCAAGAGCTTCCCGAGGAGAAATAATTCCATCCGTTTCTATGAAAACTTTGAGACGATTGAAGTCCGTGCGGTTTCCCACGCGCATATTTTCAACTTCGTAATTTACCCTTCTTATGGGAGTAAATATCGCGTCTAAAGTTATACTCCCTATTGAGACGCGCTCTTTTTGAAGAATTTCTTTAGGCACATACCCAAGTCCCCTTTCTACGGACATCTCCAAGTCAAGGGAAGCGGTTTTTTCAGTAAGCGTGGCGATATGTTGTTCAGGATTTAAAATTTCAACTTGACCCACTTTTTCAATGTCACCGGCTGTTACTTCCTTGATACCTTTGACATTGAGTTTTAATATCTGCGGTTCGTCTGAAAAGAGCGATACTCTGACTCTTTTCAAATTCAAAATTATAGTAATCACGTCTTCCTTTATCCCCGCTATCGTAGAAAATTCATGTTCTACTCCGTCTATTTTTATATTTGTAATCGCGGCTCCCGGCAACGACGAAAGAATTATCCTTCTTAGTGAATTTCCAAGAGTGTGTCCGTATCCGGGATAAAGACCGTCTATTTCATAAACACCGACGTTGTTTTCCTCCCGAATAACCTTTGGTTTTGAAGGCAAAACAATGCTGTATTGTGACATAATTATGAGTAGTTTTATTAAAGTGGGTAAATGGACCTTTTGGAAAAACCCGATGCAAATCTATTTTAAACTCTGAATCACAAACAAACAGTATACACTATATAAATGGGTTATGCAAGAGTTATCGCTTGTAAAATTCCAATACAACGCTCAAATCAGCGATGGTTTCAAAAGGATTGAGCTTTGGAACACCCGCGACCGTAGCTTCTTTTTTTTCAGCGTCAAACAAAATCCAATCCGGAGTTTTTACATCCTTTAGTTTTTCATCCAGCTGACTGAATATCATTTTTTGCTTACTGCCGTCTCTTATGGTCAAAATGTCTCCCTTCTGAAGCCTGTAAGAGGGTGTGTTGGTACTCTTTCCGTTTACAAGAAAATGCCCATGAGATGCAAACTGCCTCGCGGAACTCCTCGTCGGAGCAAGACCGACCCTGTAAGACGTGTTGTCCAAACGGGTTTCCAACAGCGAATACAACACCTCCGGAGCATTTTTCGGCTTTCTTTTCAAAACATCATTCACGTATTTTTTCAACTGCCTTTCGTTTATGCCGTAAGCAAAACGCACTTTTTGCTTTTCCAAAAGCTGTAGAGCGAAGTCGCTCTTTGCTTTAGGACGCCCCGTGCTTTTGCGCGCTGACCTGCTCAAAAGAAATTTCTGAGTTTGGGTTTTATCAAAAATTTCCGGGCCGAGCCGACGAGCTATTTTGTATTTGGGTTTTCTTAACATAATATTGATAAAAGTATTGTTTCTAGCGCGGGAATCATAATCATTTATAAATAAAAAATGGTGCGAACTGCATCATCAGCGCGTTTAAGATAGGCCTGCGCGCGAGGGCTTCTTAAACACGTCTGGGTTTTGGCGGTTTTACGCCGTTAAAAGGCATAGGGGTAGCATCCTTAATTCTGCTTATCGTAAAACCTTTAGACGTAAAGCTCCGTATGGAAGACTCCCTGCCTGAACCGACCCCTTTTACCACGACCTCTATTTCCTTAAGTCCCAAAGTGGAGGCCTTCAATGCCAATGTCTCGCCGACTTTTGAGGCGGCAAACGGCGTACCCTTCTTCGCGCCTCTAAAACCCAAAGCACCGCTGGAAGAGGAACAGATGGCATTTCCCTTCATATCGGTCAAAAGAAGGATGGTGTTGTTGTATGTCGCCAAAACGTGCAGTATTCCTGCCTCCATTTTTTTACGAGAAACCTTGCCACCAGAAGTTTTTGCGCCTCCTGTTTCTTCGCTCTCACCTTTTTTTACAATTCGTTTTTTACCCATATTTTAAGCTTGCAACCGACGACCTATAACCTGCAATTCGGCTGTTAGTCGTTGGTTGTCGGTTACTTCTTATCCACAGCTCTTCTTCCAGTACCCATGGTTTTCCTTACGTTACCCCTCCTTGTTCTGGAGTTTGTCTTGGTCCTCTGGCCTCTTACCGGAAGATTTCTGGAATGACGAGTGCCTCTGTATGTTTTTATATCTTTAATCCGTTTGATATTTCCCGATATTGCCCTCTTTAGGTCTCCTTCCAGCGAAAAAGTTTCAATAACCCTTCTAATCGCGTTTTCTTCGTCTGTCGTAATCTCTTTCACAAATTTGGTCGGAATAACTTTTGCCTGGCCTAGAATTTTTTTGGCCCGTGAGTGTCCCACGCCAAAAAGAGCCGTGAGTCCGTATTCAGCTCTTTTACCGTCTGGAATTGTAATACCAAGTAGACGCATTTTCTTAAATTATAATTTTAAAAAAGCGCAAAGTTTGCGTGTCTATTTTTACCCCTGCCTCTGCTTATGTCTCGGATTTCCGCTACAAATCACATAAAGATAGCCCTTTCTTCTGACTACCTTGCATTTCGGACACATTTTTTTTACAGATGATTTGACCTTCATAAATCACAATCTTCGTGTTACCCTTCCCTTTCCTCCGTACGGGTCAAGGACCACCTTTACCCTGTCTCCTATAACCACACGAATTCTATGCATTCTCATTTTACCGGCTAAATAAGCAAGCACTTCCTCACCCGAGTCATTCATTTTAACTTTAAAATGAGCGTTTGGCATAGCCTCTACCACAACACCCGGCAAGCCATCTGCATTTGGAGCTATCAAATTCATCTTGTTATTGACTATGTATATAGAGTCTCCGTCTGAATATTCACTTGGCCGATTTTCGGGAAAATCACCTTCTTCGCCTTGCCGACTCGCGCTACGCTGATGGCTTCTTCAAAACCAAAGCCTTCGGCGCGGCGCGGGTCAAAAGCATCTTCTGCTAAAAATCCATATATTCGAAAGTAAAACCATCATAGCAGAAGGAATAATGTAAGTCAACATAAGTCACAAAAAATTCCAAAATCATCTCGTTGCATAGTCAGGAACGCGAATTTGAACTGATATTTTGGAAGGATCTGTCGGAAATGATTTCTTCCAGCTGGGATGCAACGAACCGGAAATGGATTTCACAGGATAACTCGGCAACAACGAAATCATTTTGTTTTTTGATTGGCCTGCCAGGTCATTTCTTAACTCATCTTCATCGAAAACCCATACCGCCATAACCCTTCCATCAAGACCGAATACGAATTGCCCAGTCGCGCCTTCAGGCAATGTTATTGGATTAAAAGTCAAATCCTTAGTGCCTCTAAGCGTCAAGTTGTCCGCCGGTTCCTTGATTTCCGGGCTCTCCGCCAGGATTTTCCTATCAAGAGACACCTTTTTTATAAGGTAGACCTTTATGTCTCCCGTTTCAGTCAGGGTCGCAGTACCTTCCCCTCCATCGTCTAAAGGTTTTGATGAAAAAGAAATACTGTACGCCTTGTCAAACATAATAAAACCGTCGGGAATCTGCGATTTGGCTTCAGCCAAAAGACTCTTCTCAATAGAAGACTGGAGCGACTGCCTGGCCGCCAGAAGCTCTTCTTCGGACACCAGTTTTTCCATTCCCACAAATCCTCCTGTCATTTCAGTTTTAGAGCGAGCGTAAAATTTTTCGTAACGGCCAGAGGGGTCGTTTTTAAAGCCTGGAATCGTAAAGTCAACAAGACTGCTATTGTACGCCGCGCCAGAAACATCCGCGTAAACTGTCGTTTCAATGCTTCCTGGTACTGTCTGTCCCCCGACGGTATTTGTGCCAGGAACAGTAATAGGGTCTTTTATACGATAAATCAACCCAGACGGTGTTTCAAATCTGGTGTTAGCGACAAGCTTTTGTTCTGAAGAAGAAAAATCATTGTAAACAATGATTTTACCGGAAGCCTTTCTTTCCACTTGCTTTTCCCCGGAAGCGGTCACTTTCGTGGACATAGACTTTGAAATAGGCAGAACCTCGTAAGAAAGCTCAGCGGAAGCATCCTGTCCTGTAGCAGTGTAGGTTTTCTTTATTGACAAAACCTCTGTTTGTGGCACAACTACGACTTCTGCTTTGGCCAAAAGCGACATTATTCCTAACGCAAGT
>JAUYJM010000078.1 GCA_030689285.1 bacterium | reverse complement strand
GGTTGGCAGAAAAATGGCTGGAAGACCAAAGAAAAAAAAGACGTTGAGAATAGAGATTTGTGGGAGAGATTAGCCGAACTTAAAGGGCTCCTTGAGACTAAGAACTCTCTGGAAATTCTGTGGAAGCAGGTTGGCGGGCATATCGGCATTACGGGCAACGAAAGGGCGGATGAAATTGCCAGCAATTTTGCCGATGGTAAGAAAGAGGTTTTATATTCAGGCAACTTGGAAAATTATCCCGTCAAAAATATTTTGAATATAACCTCTGACTGTACGGCTAAAGAGTCAAAATCCAAAAACAACGCGCGTTCAAAGGCAATGGCCTATTCGTATGTCAGTAAGGTGGACGGCGTTATTCAAACTCACAAAACATGGGCAGAGTGCGAATCCCGTGTCAAGGGTAGACCTGCGAAATTTAAAAAAGCGTTAAACGAAAAAGAAGAAAAGGAAATCATAAAAGAGTTTAGAGCCTATCCACTATCTAACCGCAAAATACAAGAAAAAATATAGCTTGCCTACCGAAATATCCAAAATTATGCTTTTATACCATCCCCAATTAACCATTCCACATCTTACCCCAAATTTCGGCTACAAGACTTCGTCTCGCTCTCGCTTTATCTCTGATAAAGCTCGCGCTCCGACTCGTCTTTCGCTCGAAATTTGGGGTAAGATTAGTGTGGAAGCATTAATTGGGGAGGGTATAAATTGCGTCTTTTTCGTCAGTGTATCTCGATATACTTCCTCAAAATCCGCAATTTTCGCGGGCGGATTTTGAACATTTCGCCTAGTCATTAGATAGTGGATAGGCCCTAAAAAAATAACTTTCTGCCAAACAGTATGAAGGGTTCCCACAACTTTTTTTATATCGCAAGCGGCGGTTTTATTGCCGGTGTGGCTTTTCGTTCGTTCACGGATTGGGGAGTGGCCTTCGCTGTGTTTGTGTCCATCCTTTCGGTTGCGGTATTTTTGTACTCTAAAATAGTGGCTTCTCAAATGAGGCCGCGGTTTTTTTGTCTGGGGCTTTTTCTTTTTGCGGCGGGGCTTGGAATTTTAAGGTTTGACTTGGCCGACCTAAAAAGAGAAAATCCTCATCTTGAAGAAAGGGTCGGCGAGACGGTGTTTCTTACGGGAGATATCGTGTCAGAACCGGATGTCAGAGAAAACAGCGCGCGGCTCACGGTTGAACTTAAAACTCTATTGTTGGATTCAAGCGAAACAAGAGTTCGCGCAAAAGCTATGGTGACGGCGCCTCTTCAAAGCGAGTTTGGTTATGGGGACAAAGTAAAAATCAAGGGTAAGCTTGAGAAACCGCGAAACTTTTCCGCTGATCAGTCGGCCAGAGAATTTGATTATATTTCTTATTTGGCCAAAGACGGGATATATTACACTATTTTTATGCCGGAGATTGAAATCGTATCTTCCGGTGGCGGCAATTTCATCGCGCGAAATTTGCTTCTCGTAAAGAACAAATTTATTCAAAGTCTCTCGCGGCTTATTCCGGAGCCCAATGCTTCACTTCTTGGAGGTCTTGTTGTAGGAGCTAAACAGTCTCTCGGCGATGAGCTTTTGGTTGACTTTAGAACTGTCGGACTCATACACATTGTGGTTTTATCAGGTTACAACCTTACCATAATCGCGGTCTTTTTAATGTGGTTGGGAGGATTTTTTCTCCCGTATAGAGCAAATCTACTGTTTGGCACTCTTGGTATTATTCTTTTTACCATAATGACCGGCGCTTCGGCTACCATAGTACGGGCTTCTATTATGGCAATTTTGGCGCTCTTTGCCAGAGCGTCTGCGAGAAGCTACGAGATTAAGAGAGCGCTTGTTTTGGCTGGGCTTATAATGGTTTTTGTATCTCCGAAAATTTTGATTTTTGACCCGTCTTTTCAGTTGAGTTTCATTGCGACCGTCTCTCTTATTTATCTCGCGCCTATTTTGGGAAACTTTTTAACGCTTTTGCCGGACAAGTTTAAACTTAGAGAGACAGTTACGGCCACCGTGTCCACTCAAATTTTTGTACTGCCTCTTCTTCTCTTGATGTCGGGCGAGCTTTCAGTATTTGCCCTGCCTGTAAACATTCTTGTGCTTTTTTTCATTCCAATTACGATGCTTGTCGGTTTCCTCGCCGGATTTTTAGGGATATTTTCGTATGTTTTAGCTCTGCCTTTCGCTTACGCGGCTTTTTTCCTTCTTGAATACATTTTAGGAGTAGTGAGTTTTTTTGCTTCCCTGCCTTTCGCGTCAGTCCATATATCGCGCTTCCCGTCGTATTTAATGATTATTATATATGTACTTTATAGCTGTTTTATTGTTTGGTATTACAGTAAATTCGCGGTAAGAAAGTCTATCTGATTTGTTTTGGACGCAGTGCGTTACGCTTCTTTTTATTCCTCGTCACCCCGAAGCAAAGCTTCGGGGTGACGAGGAATAGCACGGGATGATACAATGAGAAAAGCGGTGAATTTTCATTATCAATAACAAGAAGTCCGTAATTTTTTCGGATAAAATCCAAAAACAATATGTTTACAGAACAAAAATTTAACATTCCTAAACTAAAAGGGATTTCGGAGAAAACAATTGAAGAGCATTTAAAACTTTACGCCGGTTATGTAAAACACGCCAATCTGATTTTGGCTAAAATCCCGGAATATTTAGGTTATGAGAAAGAAGATGCTTTCGCGCCGTATGCGGTAAGCGAGATTCAACGCAGATTCGGATTTGAGTTCAATGGCATGCGAAATCATGAGGTGTATTTTAGGAGTCTGGAAGACGGCGCGGCACCACTCACCTCTCAAAGCACACTCCACGGCACGCTTGTAAAACAGTGGAACTCATTTGAAAACTGGATTAGTGAGTTCAAGCAAACCGCCAAAACACGCGGCATCGGCTGGGCGTGCTTGTATCTTGACCCGGTTTCAGGACAACTTTTGAACGCGTGGGTGGATGAACAACACTTTGGACAACTGCAAAATTGCCCGCTTATTCTAGGCCTTGATATGTGGGAACACTCTTATGTCGCCGACTACGCGCCTTCCGGAAAGGGACAGTATATTGAAGATTTTTTTGAGAACTTAAACTGGAACATCATTGAAAATAACTTTTCTGAAGCGGTGAAATAAAATTTTTTCGTCCTATCCCCGAAAGCAGTACTTTCGGGGTATTAGGCGAAAAATTTTTTGAGAACTCTTCCGTTCGGGAACACTCGCTTCGCTCGCTCTGTCCGCCACGGGGAAACTACCGTTTCCCCGATTCTTACAGAATCTGTCCACTTATTCGCTCTCGCAGACTCGAGCTGAATAAGTCTTGCGGAAGCTCCAAGTTTTC
>JAUYJM010000063.1 GCA_030689285.1 bacterium | reverse complement strand
TCACGTTTCCCGCTACACATTGCACGCTACACGCTTCACGCTACTTGGCCACCGCCGCCGCCTCGTCAAAAGCTATGGAGAGAAGTTTTGATATTCCACCTCTGTCCATTGTAACTCCGTAGATTATTCCGGCCCGAGACATTGTTTCGCGGTTGTGAGTGATTAAAATAAGTTGAGAATATTTTGATAGATTTTCAACCATATCGCCGTACTTTTTTGAGTTGGCTTCGTCAAGAGCCGCGTCCGTCTCGTCCAAAATCAAAAAAGGCGGCGGATTGACTTGCGACATGGCGAAAAGCAGGGCGATGGAAGTAAGCGTGCGTTCGCCTCCGGATAGCATCATAAGACCCTTTATTTTTTTACGAGGCAAGTTCACCTGTATCTCAATCCCCGGTTCTTCAACCGATTCTTCCGAACCTTCCTCAACGGACGCATTCCTTTCATCACCGCCTCCGGCCAATAGCGCCGCAAAGTCTGATTTGCTGCGCCTCGGTTTTTGAGCCGCCTCAAGCGATAAAGACGCGCCGCCGCCGTCAAACATCAAAGTGAAAAAGTTGTTGAATTCTTTGTTTATCTTTTCAATACCGTCCCTGAATTCATTGTCCAATTTTTCCCCAAGCTCCGCGATAAGACCGCGTAAAGATTCAGCCGATTTCCCCAAATCATCAAGCTCGCACGCCAAAAAAGCGTCTCTCTCGCTCACTTCCCTATATTCCTTCAACACATCTTCTCCGGAAGCCGCTCCAGCGTCTTCAAGCCGTATCTTGATTTTCTCTATAATTCGTCTGCGCTCATCCTGCGCGCCTCTGCTTTCCGCCGCCAAAGACTCTACGCTTTGCAAAACGCCGTCCTGTCCGACTACTTCATAAGTTTCGTACGCCGCAATGTCCCGCCCTACAAGCGCGAGGCCCTCCCGTATTTCTCTTTTAAACTCCTCTTCCGCCGTCTGAAGAGATTGTTGCCTAGCAAAAAGCTCCTTGAGTTTCACTCTTTCCTCCTGCAGAACGGAAGTGACTCTGAAAATCTCGCGCTCCGCGTCTCTGGCTTTGTCCTTCCCGGATTCAATGTTTCGCCTCAGCTCTGCATATTTTTCCGAGTATTTGTTTTCTTCTTCGCTCAAAAATTTAAATTCTTCCTTTTTTGCGTCCCTTTGCCCTTCCAAAGTTTTAAGTTCGGACAAAAAATCGTTCTTTTCCTCATCTGCGCCCTCCACGCGATACCTCTCAATGATTTTAAATACAAGCTCTTTGACCTCTCTAAAAAAACTTTTCAAGCGTCCGATATTTTCGGCCGCTTCGGCCTGATTTGCGATAAAAGAAATTTTTTCATTGAGTTCCTGAATTTCCCTCATTGGAATCTTTTCTTCGCCCGCGTGGACACCTCGTTCATCTTTTTCCAAAAGCCGTTTTAGTCCGGCGCATTCACCTTCCAAACGGCCGAGCTCGCGAGCGGCGCCGTCTTTTTTCATGCGCGTTTCGGAAAGCATCTTTTCAAGATTTATGACTTCCGCGCTTTTTTCGTCTTTTAGGTCTGATGTGACAAGCGATTTTTTAGCCGCGGAAAGTTCCTCTTCAAGTTTTTTGATTTTCTCTTTTGGTTCTGCTATGGCTTCTTCTACATAGTGTTTTTCGCGCGATAGATAAATTTGCTCTCTTTTCAAATAGTCTTTGTAGAGAGTGGCGAGTTCGCGCTTCATCTCCATCGCTTTTTCCACCTTTTCCACTTGCTTTTTCAAAAAGCGGATGTGCGGCGTGATTTCTCTGCGAAGAGATTCCACCTGCTTTACGTTTTCCTCTGTTTTTTGAAGTTTACGCTCACTTTCCTGCCTTTTGTACTGATAAACCTTAAGACCGAGGGCGTCTTCCACCATAATTCTTCTATCGCGCGAATTGGCGTTTAAGATTCTATCTGCTTCTCCTTGAGATATTATGTGGTGTCCTGACGCGCCGATATGAGCATTAGATAGAAGTTCCACTATGTCTTTAAGCCGAACTGAAGAGCTGTTTATATAATATTCGCTAGACGCGTCCCGATATATAATCCTCCCCAATGTTACCTCATCAAAATCCACGTCAAATATACGCTTAGTGTTATCAAACGTCAGTTCCACCGAAGCGCGATTGGCGCGAGCGGCGTCTTTGCCGCCGTTCCAAATAAGGTCTTCGGTACGTTTGCCCCGCATAGATTTTACAGACTGCTCGCCTAAAACGAAACGAAAGGCCTCGCTGATATTGCTCTTGCCAGAACCATTCGGCCCGACAATGGCGGAAATAGGCGTGTTGAAACTAAGCGCCGTTTTTTTGGCGAAAGACTTGAAGCCGGAAAGTTCCAGTGACTTAAGATACATAATGCAACTACAATTATAACCTAATCGGAAAAACAAAAAAGCTCATCTAAATGGACTGTTGGGAAATAAAAAAAGAGAGCGTGCAAATGCAAGCTCTCCCGTCTCGTTCCCTAAGGGGACGAGACCCAAGTTTCCAAAGATTCCAAGTGGCCTAGTGACTTAGCTCCTTATTGCCAAGCGACTGCCGCACGACAACGAGCCATAGTGCGGACGGGCATTGCCTTTCCAGCGCGCGTTGAGCTTCGGTCTGTCGTAGACGGCTAGGCACGGCACGAAGTCGCTGCCGAAACGAGAACCAGGAAAGTCAATGAAATGATGCCGGAGAACCCACGGTTCGTACGTCACTGCGCTGATACCCTCGGCAAGAGTGCCGCCGAAACGTCTTGCCCGTCTGAATCGCTTGAGGCAGACACTCGGATTCTTGTCCAGCATAGCGCGTCCGTCTTCCACATCCACCGCCAAGTAGTGTCCTTGCGGGATGTCATCAAGGTTAGTCACCAGATTATCGGCAAGGTAACTTGCGCCCGTCTTTCCGTATAGAGCAACCTTCTCCATACGCGCTTGAAACGTCAGTTCCGGTTTCTGCAAAATAATGACAAAGGAAATTCTCCCTTCGCCCTCCGTTACTTTCCCGATTTTCTCAAGAAGTGGGTAGAGTGCCTTGATTCCGGCTTCGTCGCCGGAAAGTTCAATTACCTGCTCCGCTTGGCGGTCAAAAAGTTGTTTTAGAGCGGCGGCTGCGGTATTTACTGCAATTGTGGCCATAAGAAAGCCTCTCCTTTCTGGGGTTTGTGGTTGGTTAATGTTTGCATAGTACTACTGGAAAAAATGTAACGTAAAACAACTTGTTTGTCAAGCGTATGTATGGTAACCATCACACCTCTTATTCCCCCTTTCCTAAAGGGGTGCCTGAAAGGCGGGAGATTTAGAAATCCCTCGGCTCATCAGAATGAGCCACTCCCTTTACAAAAGGGAGAATTAAAGCCGTTCTTCGGCAGGTGTGATGGGTTACTATGTATGCCCCGCCTTAAGATGATTCAGAAATTAGGATTTACGAAAAAATAGAATCTATCTTGCCGATTTCACCACCCTACCCTCACTTTGCGGCAAGGGGAGGATACCCAACCTCAAGGAGGAGGGGGTTTACTGGCAGAATGATAATGTGATGGGTTATTCTACCCCCACTTCTTCGCCAAAAGTCCGGCTCTCGCCGCTTCCTGTTCGGCTTCTTGTTTGGAGAGTCCTTCGCCTTCGGCAACCTTGTCTTTTCCGAGAAAGACCGCCGATACAAATTTTTTGTCGTGGTCAGGTCCAACCTCGCTTATGACTTTGTATGAAGGCGTAATGCCGACCGCGTCTTGGGCTTTTTCTTGAAAACGGCTTTTGGCGTCAAGCCACGCGCCTTTTACCACAATCTCGTCGGCGATTTTAAAGAGCTGGTTTGAAATAAACTTCTTCGCGACATCGTAACCGCCATCCAGATATATCGCTCCTATTATGGCTTCTACAGTATTTGCCAGAATGAATTGCCGAGCTCTTCCAGTGTCTTTGGCTTCTCCTCGGGAAAGAAGCAGGAATTCGTTAATTTTTAACTTGCCCGCGACTTCCGCCAGAGTTTCCGTCCTTACGAGCGCGGCCCTGTATGAAGTGAGCTCCCCTTCCGGTTTTAACGGGTACTTACCATAAAGATATTCGGTTATTACAAGCTCCAGCACGGCGTCCCCTAAAAATTCCATCCGCTCGTTATGCTCCCTGGCCGCACCCTTGTTTTCGTTTATGTAGGAACGATGGGTAAGAGCAATGCGCAGTAAGCTTTTGTTGACAAACCGTACGCCTATCCTCTTTTCAAATTCTTCAAAACCATTTGATGATTCCATGTCTTTTATACACGACACGAATATACAAATAGAAGATTCGAATGACACGAATAAAATCCAATGGTTGTATTTTATTCGTGTAATTCGTACTTTACATTCGTGTCATTAGTGTCGTGTTACTTTTTTA
>JAUYJM010000056.1 GCA_030689285.1 bacterium | reverse complement strand
ACACACGGATGTCTTCTTAATTCAACCAATTCGTCGCTCGAAAATATTGTTCTTTTCATATTTCTTTTGTTAATAGTTTTTAATTCTAACAAAAGAAAACCACAGACTGTCGTGTCTACTAAATGGGGTACATATCAGCGGAAGGGGTGGGATTCGAACCCACGTAGGGCTTTCGCCCTCATCCGATTTCGAGTCGGTGCCGTTATGACCGCTTCGGTACCCTTCCATATTTAATCTTTAAGTACGCCTTTAATCGTCTAGATATTTTTGAATTAGACGTTCCGAAATCCTTGACATACCTTAAAATTTCTTCCTCTCTTCTTAAGAAAATGTTATAAGGAGTTTTCTGGGTTGGATGATAGCCCATCCTCTCCAAACTTCGCTTAAAAAAAGCAAGAATCGGCAAAGATCGATTAGAAAAACTCATTGCGCAATTCATATATACTTTATCTTTTATAAGGTGCTTGTCAATGTAAAAACAGCCATCCGTATCAAACAGTCCGCGAACACAGGCAAGAGTAAAGAGCTCATTTTTTTCAACCCAATCAGGAACACATACTTGATTTCGAACCTTATTCCCCGTTCGCAAACCGATTTCTGTCAAAAATTTAACTATCAAAGTTCTCGACAGGACTATTACTAAGACACTTTTTCTCTCTGAAATAGTCGGCTTGACCTTAAAAAGGTTTTTGATCAAATTACTTACATATACAGCATATTCGGCATCATCGGTCTTGTGTAGAGTAATTGCAATCTGTCTATTCGTAATTGACCCATCTCCTAAAATAACCCCAACCAGCTCTGCCAGCTCAATATTTAAATTAGGCCGCACAAATGATTTAGGAATAAAAGGGGATAACTTGCCAAGTTTACCGTGAGTTTTCATTGAACGAATCCCTCCCAATCTTCTTCCTTTTTCAGTGCCTGGGTTTCCATAAATCAACATTCTCATCTCTCCTCCTTTTTTCGCAATGGCTTTCCTTGACCAGTCATCGTCAAGTATTTCTGCCTTAGGGTGATTAATTTGATATTTTTCATTAACAAACTCCACAAAATCATGAGGAATTGTACTTTTGCCAGCGCGCCATTCGTATAAACTACGCTGAGCGATTTCGTACGATCTGGCCAACTCCCGCCAAGACAAATGACTTTTTGCCTTTATCTGATCAAACCATTTCCTTAACTCAAGACAGCTAACGAGATACCTCATTTACTCATTTTAACAAATTCTACAGATATTATTATACACAGGTCTGCCTAACCTCACTTTTTGCCTTTTTTTCAAAAAATGCTATGATTTTGTTGTTTCAGGTCGTTTAACTTTATAAACTTTCAACTTGAAACTTGTAACTATTATTGGCCCTATCGTCTAACGGTTAGGACATCGGCTTTTCAAGCCGGTAATCCGGGTTCGATTCCCGGTGGGGTCACATTCAGAAACTTCCTCCGCAGTGAGGACAGAACCCGCCCGCGCCTTCGGCGCGGGGAAAGAAGAAAGAGCGCGTCGCTTCGCGACGAATTGGGATGGGACGGGCGCGCCGAAGCGCGCGGATTTGTCACGAACCGTAGGGTTCGTTCCAACTTTTTTGACGAAGGAGGCAATTTCTCCGAAATTGTCGGATGAGCTCAAAAAATTGGCTTGTTTCGCATCTAAAATCCATTCCCGCAGGGGTTCGACCCAATTCTTTCCCTGTTGCCGAAAATCTTTCTCTTTGCCTTTCAAAGCAAGCGAGGCGCGCATGATCTTATCTTTCTTTTTGAGATAGATGTCTTTTGGTATATCGCCGTCAATAAACGCAGAAACCAGTTTCTCCAAGCGCGCCTCGCTTGCTTTGATTTCTTGTGCAAGATTTTCGGCAACACTTTGCAATGAGCTGTTTTCCTCGCGGTTCATGTTCTCCACTTTGCCGAGCATGTACTCCGTCCACTCATCGCAAAGTGAAATGGTTTGAAGCCGTTCCTTGATTTGGTCGGCAAGAGCTTCCTCGCGCACATATCCCTGCGAGCATGTCCCTTTCTTTTTCGTGCACCGATAGTAGCGATACCTCCCGCCACATTTGCCAGTCGCCCATTGTGCGGTAATCATGCTCTCGCACTCGCCACAGCGAAAGGTGCCGACAAAAGGAAAAACATGGCTCGCTTTCCGTGTGCGCGGCCGCTCTCTTGCCGACAAGACTTTTTGTACGGCTTCAAACAATTTCGGGGAAAGAATTGGCGCAAAGCTTCCGTCAAACCATTCGCCATTGTGTTTGGTAAATCCGAGATAGGCACGGTTCGTCAACATTCGTTTGATGGAAGCTTTGCCAAGTGGCGTTCCTTTGGAAGTAGTTACTCCGTGGAGCGCCAAAAAATCGGCGAGGGCTTCATACGAATAGGTCCCTTTGGCGTACTCGGTAAATGCACGAACAATTACCTTAGAATGAGTCGGATGCGGTTCAATGTTTCTCGTCGTCCGATTATTCACATAGCCAAAGGGAGCTTTCGTCAGCCATTCGCCCCGCCGTATTTTTTGGCGCATACCGCGCTTCACATTCTGCGTCAGATTGTCTGAATAGTATTTCGACTGCCCGAACGCCACTTGCAACATAAAGAGCCCCTGCGGGGTGGGTTCAAACCAAAATGTCGGGAAGCGCAAAGACACAATCTGCTTTTGATCGACGGCGTAGATAATTCTGCCTCCGTCAATACTGTTGCGCGCTAGGCGGTCAGGATGCCATGCCAAGATTCCTACGCCGTCGAGAGATTCAACTTTGCTCATCATCTCGCCAAAGACAGTACGCCCGGGTGTCTTTGCGCTTTTCGACTCTTGAAACTCCGCAAGGATTTCAAGATTTTCTCTGCTCGCAAACTCACGAAGCTCAAACAACTGCGCCTCAATGGACATCACCTGCTTATCGTCATCTTCGGTGCTCTTGCGAGCATAGAGAAAATATTTTGGTTTGGACATATATAAATGCTTTTAGATACGAAGCAAGGACAAATCCGCGCGCTTCGGCGCGCCCGTCCCATCCCAATTCGTCGCGAAGCGACGCGCTCTTTCTTCTTTCCCCGCGCCGAAGGCGCGGGCGGGTTCTGTCCTCACTGCGGAGGAAGTTTCTGAATGTGATGAAATCATATCCTTTGCTCTAACTTATTTCCAGTCGCGAAGCGACTGATTCGCACGCGCGGAGCGCGTGGTGGCTTTGAACTGTATTGTACGCTCCGCTCGCGTGGTGATTCTGCGCCTCGGGACGCGCTCGTAC
>JAUYJM010000054.1 GCA_030689285.1 bacterium | reverse complement strand
TGACGGACGGAGCGATGTTTTGTCAGCAGACAAAACCGCGAGTCGGGGTAGCGAAATTTCCGAGCGTCGGCGAGGAAATATTTGTGACCAGCACCCATCAGCCGCGCACCAAGGGACGAAGAGAGGCGAAGGCCTCTTTTTGTCTTTCAAATTACATCACAAATTTCAGAAAATTTATGGAGGTTGGACAGTTAGATGACAGCTAAATGACTAATTCTTCATATATAACTATTACCCTTGTGAATAAACTCCATATCCTTGATTATTTAATACTGATATAATAATGTAAGCACATTTATATGAGCAAAAAAACCCTACAGACATTAAATGTGGAAGACTATATTCTCTACATTTTAAATAAGTTGGAGCCAGAAAAAAGCGATAAGATAAGGCTGAATAAACTAGCCTTCTTAATTGAGTTTTCTTATCTTTATCATTTTAATAAGGATTTAAGTGAAGCAAATTACGCCGCAATAGACCACGGTCCAGTAATTGATAAATACGAGAAAATACTGAAAAATATGCAAAAGAAAAATCTTATTAAAATGGATGGCTATATCATACGCCCATTAAAGTCTTCTTCTAAGAATATTTCAGAAGAAACTTGCGGTTTTATCGATTCAGTGATTGAAAAATATTCAAGATTAACCAACACAGAACTTATAGGCCTCTCTCATTTAACAGATGCTTATAAAATCACCACTGATAATGAACGGATAATGGGAAAATTGATTGATAAAAAACTTGCTTTACTTGAAACTTTTTTTGATGATACCGAAAATGCTCAAAGCATGAGTGAAGATGACTTACCTGAAGTTGATCGTGACCAATTGACTCCCTATGAACATAGATAGTTCCTACACTATCTATGTTAGCACTAGATTTAATAAGAACCTTGATAATCTCCCAAGGCAGATTAAGGAATTGTTCGATGAAAAGATGGAATATTTCAGGAAAAACCCACTACACCCGAGTTTAAACACGAAAAGGTATATCGTAAGTCAAAAAAAACTTAGAGAGCTGGGAGTAGACCAAGTATTTGAGTTTTATATAAATAGGAAAGATTATCGTTGCGTTTTCTATGTTGCTCATGGGCCTAAAGAGATAATAATTGCTTTTGTGGGCAATCATACTCAGGTAAGAAATAAACTTAAATGACCACTGGCGAAATATTGTACGGAGGCGTTGCCTCCGTGGGGAATTATAAGTCGTAAAAAGTTTCCGGGTGTATTGGATTTGAACTACGGTAGTATTTTGGGGTATTATTTCGGTATGGAAAGTTACAACAAACTGGTGAGAGATAAAATTCCAGAAATCCTGGACAAAAAGGGTCTGCGTTACGAAAGGAGGGTGGCTTCTCTTGAAGAATATAAAGTTGAACTGATAAGAAAATTAGGAGAAGAGGTTGGAGAATTTGAAGAGAATGGAAGTTCGGAAGAGCTTGCCGATGTTCTGGAGGTTATTGAAGCTCTTAAACAACTTCCCGAATATGCGGATGTTGAAGAAGGAATAAACTTTGAATTACAAAACTCCAGATCCGCGTCTTTCTTTTCAATTTCGGCTACGGCTTTGCAAAAATTATTCAACAGATACTCTGTATATGCCTCATAATTTTTGCTTCGCCTCGCTTTAAATTGAAAAGAAATCCATCGGAAGCGAGTTTCGTAACTCAAAGTAAGAAAATCAAAGCGTGAAGAGCGAGGGGGTTTTGACAATGGGATTATTTTGAAAGGGGAGAGAGAGTAGGGATACATACCAGTTTTTTCGGTGTTGCAATTTTAGCTTCCCGCCAAAGGATGGGCTGGCGTTCAATAGTCCGCGCCACGTAAAATGGATTTAAGAGTTGAGAACCGCCGGTTCTCATTTTTGTTTGATTCCTTCGCGCGCGCATAAAAATACCCTCCGCATGTTACTGCAGAGGGTTGGTACGCTTTGACTCAAAGCGGATTTCCTTGGGCTTTCCGGCGTTGCAACGTTAGTTGCACATACCGCTCTATAAGCTCAAGGGTTTCGTTCTGTGTTGTTTCCAACTTCAGTCTCGTTCGCTGTTCTGAAACGAGGTTGAAGAGCCATACGGTCATTTCGGCGCTCCCCATACCAAGCAGATGCTTGATTTTCCGCATTTCCTCCTGGATAGCGAGCAGTTGAGGTCCTCCGCCTCGTAGGGGGGCCGGCACACTGTGATCATACTCTCCTTCCGAAGAGATACGAATGTATTTATTGAGCAAAAGCAATTCCTTTTCTATCTTTTGAATCACTCTCCCCACACGTCCTCGGCCCCCTCCATGAAACGTCGGCGGGAACCCGAGTTGTTCCACTGTATCTTTCAGACCGTGAAGGAATTCCGCATATTCCAGTTTCAGATCGGATAGTACTTCCCTCCGTTCCCTTGCCTGACGTAAACTATCGGGCGGATTTTCTTCCGAGAAAACGGGCATATAGGGTGTCGCAGAGGCCAGAAATTCATCAACTCTTGACTGGACATCTTTCAAGCTTTGGGCATGAGAAGCTCGCATCTCCGACTTCGTGGCTTTTCGTGCGGTTTCATTAACCCAGTGTTTGAGGAAATTCTTTTCTCTGTTTTTATGATGCAATGCTCGAGTTGCACGGAATTTCCAAGCATCGTATGCGTCAGGAGTGCCAAGGTCGCGTTCGGTGCGTGCTTGGAGGTCAGCTTTAATCCGGACGATGCTTTCTTCCACCAAGTTCAATTGCTGCAAGGCTTCTTGGACTGTAGAAGGTGGGTTGGTGTGAGTGTATTGAAGTTCCTGATTATAAACGGGATTAGTGTTCACGATAAGAGTGTTAAAGAGCTTCCGAAGGACGTCGGAGCGTAGATAAACGTCCTCGCGATTATCTTAAAGTATGATAACACTCTGTTTAGTGTATGTCAAACTTCGACTGAGCTTTGCAAAATATCGGAATATGCAAAACGCGATTACTCAGTTGAATCATACTTCTAACGTCGTCCACTTTTTTGTCTTTCAAATTACACCACAGATTTAACAAAATTTCTGGAGGTTGGACACCTTTTTTTCATTTCGGTATCATTCTGTATGAGAGAAGTCAACTATTTGTTTTTTCAGAGTTTTTTGGTATTATGTAACATAGAGAGGACTTTATGCATATTAAAAATTTTGTCGGAAGCAGCACGGCCGCAAAAGCTGTGGAAGAGTCTTGGCGCGCGATGCCAGAACATTGGCAAAAGCTTTTGCAGGGTGTCCAGTGTCGCGTGTCTGTAAAATCGCGCAGGGATTTGGAATTCTTGTTTAAAAATAATAGGAAATACGCGCTACTTATCATTGAACCGAGTATGGTATATGTTTCCCTGATGAACGGTAAATATGAAATCGTGCTTCAAAACTCGGAAGAGCTTGCGGACGGTAAGGACTCAATACTAGGCCTGAAGGAAAATTTCCTCCGAAGTGTGGCAGGTGTGCTTTTTCACAGATACGGCTGGATCAAACGGTGGCTTGAGCTAAACATTCCCACACCAAATTCTTCTCGCAGAAAAAACGGCCTTGAATCTTTGTTTATCAAGGTTTTTCCTTTCTTCTTCCTTCGGAGAGATTTTTTGGAAAGGGAGAGCGAAGTGGAAAACGCCCTTTTTTGCGGCCTAGATGCCGCTATCATGCTCAAGCGAGAAACTTGACGCTATCTTCTTCCTTTTTATTTATTCAAAACCGCTACGGCGGTTTTTTCTCCGCTTTATGTGATATTATATTTTTTATGGAGGAATATATAAATTTCAAGTCGGAGGACGGAAAGACGATATACGGGACATTGACGAAACCTGTTTCCAGCCAGCCACACGTTGTAATTTTTTCACATGGATTTTCGGGACACCAAAATGAGCATATTTTTTTCAACGGCGCTCGTTTTTTTATGAAACATAATTTCTCATCTTTTAGGTTTGACTACTATTCTGACAACGACGGCGCTAGAGAAATGAAGGACGCGGATATGGATACCCATAGGATGGACTTACGCGCCGTTACGGCGCGTTTCAAAAATGATTTTAAAAAAATCTTTTTTGTCGGACACAGCATTGGCGCACAGGTTATTGTGAGGGAAAATCCAAAAGAAGCGGCGGCGCTCGCCCTCTGGGACCCTTCAAGAGAACCAAAGGATTTAGTGGCGGATTTGGAGTATTTGCCCGATATTTCTTCTTATGTAATGCGCTGGAATACGGAATTTTTAGTAAGTGAGAGAATGGCTGAAAATTATAAGGCGCAGCCGCCCATTCCGGAAGTGATGGAGAAAGTAGAAACACCGGTTAAAATTATCGCGGCAGGGAAAGCTTACGGTGAAAAAGCCGAAGAGCTGTATTTTGATTCAAATCTTGAAAAACAAAACAGGGAGTTTGTGAGTGTAGAAGGGGCCAACCATACTTTTGACGCATGGGGTACGGAAGAAAAACTTTTTGAAGAAACCTATGTTTGGTTCAAGAAGTTTCTAGATTCCCAATAGTCGGTTTGTTGAGAAATGTTGTAAGGGCAGGCATCAATTGTAAGAAGGGCATCTTCTATCCCGTTTGGAGGATAGAAGATGCCCTTCTTACAATCGTCTCTACAGTTTCTGTATTTCTTTAAGGTCCTTATCGGGCAGATAAAGGATGAGGAGGCCTACGACTATTCCGCCTACGGCGGTATAGATATGCTCGTTGTTGAAAAACCACAAATCAATTCCGTCTAAAACATACCAAATTCCGCGCCAGATAAATACAAGTCCGACCACGACCAGAAGATTTTGCGCAAAATATGAAAGGAGAGAGTGTCTTTTTCTTCGCATTTTAGTTTTGTACTTTGAATTACGAAACATCTGCTTTACCCCCCTTTTTTTTACTCGGAAAGCTCCCAAAAAAGTGACCGCTCCAAGGGCGCTTGCCCAGTCTTAGTCACTTTTTTGTGACTTTCCTCGTAGGGGGGCGCCTGCCGTATTTCGCAATTCAAGTTTTTTATTTTAGATAGCGAGGAACGCCGCGCAAACGTCTTCGTTTGGTGGCATCAAGCGCGAAGACGAAACAAAGGTTCCGCGAAACTTTGCTTCGCAGAAGCTTTATTATAACATACATAATTATGCGATATAAAGCGTGTGACACAGGACATCTGACGAAAGCAGAGTTTTTGTTGTTGAAAAAGTTAAACTCTCCCGTTAAAATCCAGAATTTTTTGGAAAAGTTGCCGATAAATTTTGAGGCAGACAAAGACACTCTTTTTTCTCCTCGCGGGGTTTTAAAGGAAAAGAAAGCACACTGTTTTGAGGGAGCTCTTTTCGCGGCCGCCGCTCTTTGGGTAAACGGGGAAAAGCCCCTCATTATGGATTTGGAAACGGTTGAAGGCGATGACAATCACGTTGTGGCGCTTTTTCGGCAGGGTGGATATTGGGGAGCCATATCAAAAACCAATCACGCCGTTTTGCGCTATCGCGAGCCGGTTTAC
>JAUYJM010000049.1 GCA_030689285.1 bacterium | reverse complement strand
AAACATAGGCGAATTCGTAACTCGTTTTAACGAAGGTACGAAAGAAATGAGAGGGCAGAAAGTGCCTGTGGTTATTCGCGTATATGAAGACCGTACTTTTGATTTGGAATTCAAAAAACCGCCCGCCACCTCTTTGATTTTGAAAGCAGTGGGCAAAGATAAGGGAGCCGGAAAGACCGGTACGCAAAAACTCGGCACGCTTTCCAAAAAACAGCTTCGCGAGATAGCTGAAGCGAAAATTGCCGACTTAAACGCCGGCTCTATAGAAGCCGCTGAAAAAATCTTGGCCGGAAGCGCTCGGTCAATGGGGGTGGATGTCAAATAGGAATTTGACCGCAGACATACGCAGACTGAACGCAGAAAGACGCAGACAAAGGACAAAGAGGAGAAGAGGAAAAGAATAACCGCATCTGAAAAGTTGCGGTTTTCGTTTTGTATGATAGTGTTTTTTTAGAAGAAGTGAAACAGAAAGGTGATCATGACCAAAACCAGTATCATACAATTCCTGGAATCTGTCGGTATTGAAGAAGTGGAGAAGGTTCTTTGTTCGGTTGAAAAAGTTGCGGTAGAGTCGACGCTCATTTCTGCCGGCGGGGTAAGACAGGGAAGTTCCGCGCAAAAGTTCGTGATTGTGCTCGGGGATTACCACAAAAACATTAATGATTTGTTGGAAGTGGTCGCTCATGAGGTGCTTCACATAGTCTTGAATAACCGTTTCCCGTCAGCGGATCATGTCTTATACGAGCAAAAAATATGTGAGGCATCGCAACGAATTGTGGAGAGCTACGGTCGGCAATTGCTCGTCATTTTGCACCGCTATATGTCGGCGGACAAAATACGACAAATGACCGCCTGATTACAATCAGATAATTCATCATAATACCGCTCGCGACACGCGGCGGTTTTTTGTCGGCCTAAAGTATGCTAATCTGTGGCGCGCAAACAACTAACAACCTACGACCAACGGATTCGACTATCTCACCGCAAGCAACCAACGACAAACGACAAAACCCCGCAATTCGCTTCGCGAATTGCGGGGTTTTCCTTGCGGTGATAGAGTACTTGTCATGAATATAAAAGCCGTAAAACTGGATATTGTAATGCCTCCGCAAGACGACCTTCTTTCTAAAATTCGTAAATCAAAACTTTCTCTTAAGGAAGGCGATATTGTGGCGGTAAGTTCCAAGGTGGTAAGCATTTGGGAGGGAAGGGTTCTACCTATAAAGGATTGGGGCAAGAAAGACGAGATAGCAAAAAGAGAGGCCGAAAAATATCACATTTCTTTTTTGGGCGGACGCAAAACTTTTTTTACCATAAAACACAGCGTGCTTATTCGCTCTTGCGGAATAGATTCGTCAAATGGCGACGGTTATTTTATTCTTTGGCCGAAAAATCCGAAAGGTTCGGCGGAAAAACTTTTGGCTTGGTTTAAGAAAGAGTACAAAGTAAAAAAGATAGGTCTCATCATTACGGACTCACATTCCATTCCGCTACGGCGCGGCGCTTTAGGGTTTGCTCTCGCCCGCGCAGGTTTTGAACCTATCTACGACTATCGCGGTAAAAAAGATATTTTCAACAACGAATTGAAATCTTCGCAGGCAAACATTGCCGACGCACTGGCTTCCTCTGCCGTTCTCTCAATGGGGGAAGGGGCGGAGCAGACACCGCTTGCGGTTATAAGAGACGCGCCCCATATTAATTTCGGCAACGTTTCCAAAAAGAAAAGGCCATTCTCTTCATTTGAAGTTCCTTTTGACGAAGACGTGTTTAGTGTTTTCTTAAAGGCGGTAAAGTGGAAGAAGGGGGAGAATCCTTAATCTTTATCTTTGACGAAAAATTGTAAATTCAAAGTTACTTATAAGGCAGATATTTGCGCACATTACCGTCATCTATTGACAGCGCACATCTCACGTAATAGCATCACTCCAGGTAACATACAACCAAAGGAAAATTATGTTAGGTATACTTGACAGATGGTATGCGGCAAGAGAATGCAGAGATGGTTATGTCGATGAAAAATGTGACTGGCATCCGACGACGAGCGACCACGACGGAGATATAACATGGCTTTGTTTCGTCCCTCGCATTGTTTCGCGAACGCCCTTTATTAGTAGAGGATTACTTCCCCGAGAAGGCAATGTTGTCGTTTACACGATCAACTCATTTGACCTCATTTTACCTGATCCAGATGAAACGATCGCGAAGCTTGGACGCATTTACGAAGACGCTCTCGAAAAGATCGCTGGAACGTTCGGACAAAAACGGCCAATCGGACTTCTTGGAGTAAGCCTTGGGAATGTTCTTTCAATTCGTTTAGCAAGTGAAGCATCTAACATCAAAAGAATTGTCTCGATTGTTGGCGGAGGTCATTTAGGTCTCTCGGCTTGGGACAGTATTTTGACAAGACATATTGCAGAAAAGTCAGGATGCCGTTCCGCGCAGGAATATGAAAATCGGTTGGGGGTTTTCAGTCCCGCGAATTACATTAGGAAGATTACGGCAAAGAATGTACTAATCCGACTTGGCACACATGATAAGCTGATACGCTTTCATCATGGCCAAAAACTGGTAAGTGCATTTCAAAAAAGATCTGCCGATGTAGCGATGAAAATTGACTACAGGCCTTACCGAGGTTCAGACCACGCAAGCGCCATGCTATTTTCCGCTTTGGAAAAACCGTGTCGCCCTATTTGAATGATGGCTAAGACAAAGCCTAACTGCTTTTTGCAGATTCCACCCCGCCAATCGCGCAAGCGCGATTGGCGGGATTTCTTTTTAATTACGTTCCAAATCAATCCAGGTATAGTGTAATCCTGTTGCAGGATCGGTTCTTTCTTCGCGGAATGTTTCTTTTGTAAAATCAGCTCGCCAGTCAGGGAAGAAGACATCACCCTCGGCATCGCTTTCCACGATCGTGAGATAGAGTTTGTCGGTTAAGGGAAGCGCTTGTTTGTAGATTTCACCGCCACCGATAATAAAAACCTCTGGGTTTTTGTTATCGCCCTGAGCTTGTCGAAGAGCTGTCTCTTCGCCTTTCATTATAGCCTCTTCTAGTGAGCCAGCAACAATACACCCTTCCGCTTTAAACTCCGGATTTCTGGTAACGATAATATTGGTTCGGCCGGGCAGAGGTCTGCCGATACTTTCATAAGTTTTCCGCCCCATTATAATCGGATGCCCCAAAGTAAGACGCTTAAAGCGCTTCAAGTCGTCAGAAATATGAAAAAGCAAATTACCGCCGTTTCCGATGGCGGCGTCTTTTTTCGTAACGGCTACGACTATGCTGATTTTAGGTTTTGACTGTATCATGCTTTTTTCATCCATTTCCTTTGTTCTAACTCAACTCCAAACATGCGAGGGGAGACGACAGTTACTCCTTGAATAGTTTTCCCGAACAGTACGCCAAAGTCGCTTTCGTCTCCAGTCAAAAGATGCGAAGCGTTACCTGCAATCGCGCCTCCAAGAATAGGCACATCCTTTAACACAAGGCCGACAGAGAGAGGTATACTCATTTCCTCGACCAGCTC
>JAUYJM010000044.1 GCA_030689285.1 bacterium | reverse complement strand
ACAAGGAAAGCCAGTGATCTTTTGTGGCGACTTAAATGTCGCCCACACTCCCGATGACTTGGCTCGCCCAAAGGCCAATGAGGGACTTAAGGGATTTACGAAAGAAGAGCGTGAAGGGTTTCAGTCCTTTATAGACGCCGGATTTATTGATACTTTCCGCATATTTCACAAAGGTTCCGGTCACTATTCATGGTGGTCGCATTTCGCAAACGCCCGCGCCCGAAACGTCGGCTGGCGTATAGATTATGTTTTGGTTTCAGGATCGCTGAAAAATAAAGTTAAAAAAGCCGAGATACTTCCAGAAGTTTTGGGTTCGGATCATTGTCCTGTGTCTTTGGACTTGGAAATCTGAAAACAGATTCAAGATTCATGATTCAGGATTCAAGAAAAAACCGCCCTGAGCTTGTCGAAGGGCGGTTTTTAATTTTCAGAAACCAAGTTTCTGAAATTTTAAAACTTCCAAATCACACCGCTTTCAAACCACTCAATACGTGTGGTCTGGGGACGTTTGAGGTCGGATTCGGCCAGCCGGCGGACGGCAGTTTCGTCATTCACACCTGTTGGAACAAATGCCAGGTAGACAACGACCGCGTCGCATACCGGAGCCGTGTTCATATCCGGGGTCTCACCTCTCGTAATATGAGCGAAAAGTTTGTCGGAATCGGGACTACGGAAAACGATTAGTCGGGTTGTCATGGTTAGGAGAGGGTTTTGCAAAGATCTATTTCATCGTCCGGCGCTATGCCAAACGAAAAGCCCTCGTCATTGAGGGCTTTTCTTTAATATCTTCGTTAAAATGCCAAAAAGAAACCCTCAACGCGAGCGCTGTTTAACGGTCTTTTTGGCTGTGTTTATTGAGAACCTATTCATAATCTAACCGCAATTCAGAACCTAAAATATGGCTTGCCTGCCGAAATGTCCAAAATTCTGCTGAAAATTGCATCTTTCTCGTCAGCGTATCTCGATATGCCTCCTCAAAATCTGCAATTTCAGCTACGAATTTTGAACATTTCATTCAGACATTAGATTATGAACAGGTTCTGAGCCGCATAATTTCTTATTTTTAATATAGCACCTATCGGGAATATGGCAAAGCCCTATTTCCTCGCCGCCTCATCTTTCAGTAGTGTAACCGTCTCCCTTTTCAGCACTTTACGCAACCGTTGAAATTTATCTGGCGACAAAAGGGCGTTTAAGTCCTCGTCTATGATTTTTTCCGTAACATTTTTTTCAATGAAATCAGCCGTATCAAAAAGATACTGCTTTACAGGAACTCCTGCGCGCTCTTCCACAATCGCCTTGTCATACTCAAAACCGTTCATAAAAAAATGGTGGATATCATAAATATCGCGCCCGGCGATCTTCCTCGTCTTTTTAAATCGGTCGGTCAACGCGGATAGTTTGTGAGCGAACATGGTCTCTTTATTTTGACAGGTCAAAATTCTGTCTATTTCAACAAACCTTTGCGGCTCGTACACATTGAGTGGTGATACAGGGAAAGATGCTTCTACTTTGACGGTATTTCTGCCGAAGCGAGTATCTTCGTTTTCACCCTCCCTTTCCTCATACTTCAAGAAATACTGTATGCCGTTTTTACTCTGGTCTTTGATGATGAGACCTATGTTTTTGAAAATGTTTTCCAATGTGGACCGCATCGCCTCAATGCCAAGGTTGTCGGTTTTGCCGGTATAGTCAAAGTCCAAATCAACCGAAAATCTGTCCAGCCAGCCGAGCATAGCTGCACAGGTTCCGCCTTTGAAGCGTAAATCGGCCGACGCATTTTTGTCGTCGGCTATCGCCCCCAAAATTCTATACAGCCATACTTTGTGCAAAGCATCTTTTTTATCGGGTAGAATCATAATTTTTAGGATTTTCAGGTATGTGCATATTGTACCCTATTACTACTTCAGAAATTCTTTTCACCTCTTGCCAGTTTATCAGTCCCGAATTCATTGCATCAAGATATTTGCGGGGGCTAAAGTAGAGCATATCGGCAACAGCTCTCGATAGTGAAGCGAAGCGCATCCCATTTTTAATTTCAATTCCCGCAGTATTAAGCAGGAATTTATCAGCAAGTTTTTTTGAACGATAAGAATTATCTAAAAGGGTGAACCGTCTTGATGTGTTGCTTACTATGGTAATCTCCCGCGGTCGCTGGTTTAGTGCACCGTGTTCGTAAAGAATGGTTTCGCAGGAAATATATGCCGGTGCATGCATCGCTTTAAGTCCCAAAAGTTGAGGGTCAATATCTTTCGGGTCTTTAATAGAGTAGAGTCCTTTGTGTATTCGCCACAGTAATCCTCTTTTTGCGTACCTTGAAAGAGTAGTATGGAGTGTATTTGGTTCCTTTATTCCCCAAACACTACCTGCGTCATTAGTGTGGAACACTTCCTCGCCCAAAGCCGCCAAAGCGACAATCCTCGCTCCATCATTCCCTCGGTTTATTTTATTATCATCAATTATCCTGTACATATATGTACAGGATAATATATCATACTATAGAACCTACCGCAAATCTTTGATTTTTATTGAAACAGTTTATGCCCCCGTTCCGTTGCTTACTCCAAAAGCTTTCCCTGTACGCTCTTCTGCTCATCCGTGTTCAGAGTGCTCCAAGAGGAGAGAAATTTCGCCAAAAAGTCACGCGGGTGGTGCTCCGGGGCGGCGAAATCGGAAAGTAAAAGCCCGACGACGACAAGAATATGATATTCTTCCTGCTTGCTCGCGATGGCTTTGCGCCACATCGGATGCAAAGTGTTTACAGATATTGTGTCTTCAACCACACGGCCAAGCGAATCGGACATATCGGCCAGGTCTTCCAAAACAAGCGTAAAGCCCGGCTTTTTCGCCGTACCTTCCCCGCCTTTTTTCGGTTTCGCGTCCTGTCTTGATTTTTCCTCCGCAGATTCTTTTACGCCTTCCTGTCCGATGTCCTCGTTTTTGGTTTTTTCTTTTGGCGAGGCGGGCGATTCTTTTTCTTCCCCACCCCCTTTTCTTCCCATGGTTCCTGCTTTGTCTACACGCTTTGCTCCAAGGAGACTCTCAAGTTCAGGATATTCCGAAGAGAGTCCCTGCAGAGCGTTTTCTATCTGTCTTGTAAGGGGCTTTATATTTTTGGCCGTACTCGGTTTTTCCGCGGAACCATATTCTCCAAGGGAGCGAAGGACCGGTAATACGGCTTGCTGTACGGCTTTGCGGATGCGATAGAACCTTCTTAAGTTAACGGCGTCGCTTAAAAAATCGCTTTTATTGGTTGTCAGCACCTCCGAAAGAGCAGGAATTTCGAGAACCCCCACAAGCTCTACCGCGCTTTTAGGCATTATTCCGACCCACTCCCAACCGGTCTTTATCACCTTGCCGTAAGTCGCCACAGAAAGTCCGGAGGCGATAACCCTCTCATCAGGAGCTTTTCCTGCGAGGCGAGCAAGCCAACCCTGTTCAAGCACCTTTTTCGTCAAAAAACCCGCGCCTATAGGTCTCCGGCCTTTTCCCAAGTAAACTTTAAAACCGTTGTCAATTCTTTGTTCCGAGTCAGGAATAGAGAGCAGTTCGCCGTTTACGGTCATCTCAATTCCTTTTTTATAGATGTATCGCAGAATTTCTTCTTTAAGATAATCATGGAAAAGCGGATAAAAATGTTTAATAATCGTATTTCCCACAAAATTTCGCTTCAAAAGATGCGCTTGCGAGTCAGTGAAATAGATAGTTACGCTGGTTCCTTTAGGATACGGGATAGTTTCGGAAAATGGCACAAATTTCCATGGCGCTCTGTAAGGGTTTGTAAGACGCCATTCTGTTGCGGCGCGTGAACCATGTCCTCCCCTGCTCTCGGTCGTCACCTTGTCAGCCAAAAGCAGAGAAAGTTTAGCGCCGACTCCTGCAAAACCGATCCCCTGCCCCCTTGTTTTCGTTGATGCGGCAATGTTGTGATATTCGCGAAGTTTCGGTCTTTTCATTCCGACACCGTTGTCAACGCATCGCAAAAAACAATTTTTCTCGTCAACAAAAAAATCCAGCCGAGTCGCTTTTGAGTCCAATGCATTGGCGATAAGTTCGGTGATTATGACTTCCTCAAGAGGAGCGTTGTAACTGTCGCGGATGTCTTCCAACAGGTGTTTAAGGTTAACCCTCGTTTCGTTTTGCATAGAACACATAATAACCGTTTGGCGGAACCATTCAAGTCTATAAGTCCCCGACAATGCGTTAACCATGAAGTGTTTGTGGATTGAGGTGGAGTTATCCACAGCTCTGTCCTTTACGTTGTCCCTTATGTTTGCTAATATGTCCTTTAGACCTTTTTCAGAGAGAATTTGTGGAGCGTAAAAGACAAAAGTCTTTTAACCTACAAATTCTCTCTGAACCAAGGAATTGTTCTTTGAAAAAGAGGCACACTCTCTTTGTCTAGGAAGGTAAAAACTATTCGCGAAATCCTAGGAAACAATTCCCCGAACTCATCTTTCTTTTTGGATTATGTTTCCCGTGAAAAGCTAAAGCTTTCCAGTTTTTAAACCGCCCACCGTGCGTCATCTGCCGCACTCTCTCTTTTGGGCGGTTTTTCTTTTCCTGCTAATTATTTCACATGTAACACAATCAACTATTTTACAAAATGCCTCTTTCTAATCACTTCTAATTCCTTCTCCTCTTCTGATTCCCTTTTTTCTTTACCTTTAGTTCCTAACGTCTTCAAGTCCTCATCAGATAGTGAGGAAAATTCTACGGCGCGCCTCTCCATGTATTCTCTAGTATTCCTTGTAGGGTCATCTAACACTTCTTCCAATAGTGCGTGTAGTATGTACCCGATTCTTGGTCCGGGTGTTTCGTGTGTAACCTCCATAATTTTCCCTCCATTTATTTCAAGCATACTCACAGAAATAGGGGCACGTACTGCTTCCTCAATCATTGAATGATATTTTCTTAATCGGTACGGGCTTTCTTTTGGCCTTCCTGTCCCTATTCTGTCACAACTCCTCACGTCCATTAAATTCCAAACATTTTCTCTGCCGACGTTTCTAACCAACCTTCTAACCGCCGATAGTGTAATTTTCTCCGTATCTGAAAAAAACATATGCCATCTGACTAGCTTCACCACTTTTTCTACTACTTTCACGGGAAACCTCAAACGTTTAAGGATTTTTTCAGTTTCACGTGAACCAATTACATCGTGGCCATAGAATGTCCAATCATTTTTCTCTTTAGACCACCTGCGGGCTTTTGGCTTGCCAATATCGTGAAGCAGAGCCGCAAGACGAACATCCAAAGGAAATTTCTTTTTGGCGGAATGGGCGACTGTTCGGAGAGAATGTTCTAATACATCGTATGAATGAGCCTTGTTTTGTTTAATTCCACTTCCAGCTTCCAATTCAGGCAAGATAAAAATCAATACTCCAAGTCTTTTGGCCAAATTCAACCCTTCCATCGGCTTGTCTGACATTAGAATTCTTATAAATTCATCTCGGATCCTTTCCGCGGATATATGCTTAAGTAAATCGGAAAATTCAATAATTGCTTTTTCGGTGGCTTCTTCTATTCTGAACTCCAATTCAGAAGATAGTCGGATAGCTCTAAGTGTTCTTAGTGCGTCTTCCTTAAACCTTTCATTAGGATTCCCGACTGCCCGTATCACTCTGTCCTTTATGTCAGCTCGTCCTTTATAAAGGTCAACAAGATGTCCTTTATATTCACTAACCTTCGTCTGGACCTCTAATTTAAGCGCTATTGCATTTACCGTAAAATCTCTGCGTGCCAAATCGTCCTCCAACTTTTCGCTGAAAGAGACAGAATCTGGTCGGCGGAAATCAGAATACGCGGCTTCTTTGCGATAAGGAGTAACTTCCACCACTTTTAAAGTTTCATCTGAAACATCTTCATTTACGACACCTACTGTACCAAAGTCGTTTTCGTAAAAGGTGTTTTGGAATAGGGAAGTGAGCTTGTCAGGTTTGGCGTTTGTGGTTATATCCCAATCTTTCGGCTTATTTCCAAGAAGTGTGTCTCGTACGCAACCACCTATCAAATACGCCTCGAAACCCTCGTTTTCAAGGGTTTTGGCAACGTCCGCCACTTCTTTTGGAATTTTGAATAATTCCGAGCTCATACGCTCATTTTAGTACGCATTTTGCTTTTTGACTAATCTGAATTAAACTAAACTGGCATGCGCCCGTGGTGAAACGGATATCATAAGTGCCTTCGAAGCATTTGTTCCAGGTTCGAGTCCTGGCGGGCGCGTAGCGAACGAAGTGAGCGGAGCTACCGAGAAAGCGTGGAACGCTTTCGTCCAGGGCTCGAAGCCTCATTGAGCATCCCGACGAGTCGTCCGAGACGACGTCGGGATCCAATGAGGGGACTGACCGAGTAGCGGTCGAGTCCTTGCGGGCGCACCGAAAACGGAGTGAACAATGAGGATAGACATATAAGACCCGTACGGGTCTATTGCCTAATTGGATATTTGAGGACAAATTCGTAAAGAACAAGTAACTATCCACACCTTCTGCTTGTCTTAATTCTCCCTTTTCTAAAAGGAGTGGCTCATTCTGACGGAGCCGAGGGATTTATTCTCCCTTTCGTAAAGGGAACACTGCATTCTTATGCAGGAGGGATTTACATCCTCCGTCATCAGAATGACCACCCTCCTTTAACGCGAATCCCCCCAAGGCAGCCCCCTTTAGGAAAGGGGGAATAGGAGGAATAAAGCCATTCTTCGGAGGGTGTGGATAGTTACAAAGACAAAACTGGAAATAAAAAGATTTTTTTGGTATTCTTTTGAAAGTGGTTTTGATTCTCGCCTTTGCGACCATACGGACTTCGTCTGTCGTGGCTCGCTTCGGCGGGCGGACTTCGCTTTCGTTATACCATCCCCAATTAATGCTTCCACAATAATCTTATCCCAAATTTCGAGCGAAAGACGAGTCGGAGCGCGAGCATAATCTTAGATAAGGCGAGAGCGAGACGAAGTCTTGTAGCCGAAATTTGGGTAAGATGTGGAATGGTTAATTGGGGATGGTATTAGAACTTCGGCGAATGAAAGCGGGCATGGTCTAGTGGTATGACACATCCTTGCCAAGGATGAGACGGGGTTTCGATTACCCCTGCCCGCACTTTGAACGCAGTTGAAAATAAGAGTTTCTATCGGCCAAAATGGACGAATTGGGGATAACTCGGTGGATATGTGTATAAAGGACAGATGTTTGGACTGAATTATGCGTTACAAATTGTCTCTTAAAATAGAAAAATTTGGCTAAACCAAGCCGTTTTTGTTAAAGTCAATTACAAAAACTCTTAAAAGACCTACCGCAGCTCGAGGTTTAACATTTCTGTCTCTTAAACGACGTGAAGGATATGCTACTGTTGCAAGACGTTTTGTGTTATACAAATTATGGCTAGACATAATACAGTCGGACAGTTAGGAGAAGCGGTTGCTTGCCGGTTTTTGAACGAAAAACATGGATTTTCGGTGGTAACTCAAAACTACAGGAAAAAATGGGGTGAGATTGATATAGTGGCTAGAAAAGACGCAAAGTTGCATTTCGTAGAAGTAAAAACTGTATCAAGAGACCTGTCTTTTGAGGAAGGAAAGGATAAGAGAAGGCATGAATTTCGTCCTGAAGACAACATTCACTTTAGAAAACAACAGAGACTTTGCCGAGCTATACAAACCTATTTGGCGGAGAAACGGCTAAATAATGAAGACTGGCAGTTTGACGCGGTTGTTGTGCTTTTGGATGTTGAAAATAAGAAAGCAAAAGTGTATTTGGAAGAAAACATCATATTGGACTATTAAGATTGTCGGCCGTAGATAAAAATGGAATTTTTTTGTCTGTCATGCTAAAGTACGGGAGCTTTAGATTAAACGGGGTGTAGTATAGTGGTAGTATATACGCTTTGGGAGCGTACGGTCCGAGTTCGATTCTCGGCACCCCGACAAAAAAATAGCGAAGCGGTTTTTTGGCGGGGTGCAGCAAGTGAACTACTTCACTTGCGTCGAGAATTGAAGAGGTTCTCCCATATCATTTGGGAATTCTGATTCCCAAATGATAGGAAACCTGTACTGGTCATGCTTTGCCTTGCCGTAGCTTTACGCGAAGGCGGGTAATGGTCGATAAGCGTACTGGCGGTCTCGGCACCCCGACATAATCACACTTGATTTTCGTGTCTTATTTTGTACAATATGTACATTATGGAGATAATTACCACAACACAAGCGCGGGCAGGGATAAAGGAGATTATAAACCGCGTCAAATACAAAGGGGATATTGTGGCGATAGGACGGCGCAATTCAATAGACGCCCTCCTAATTCAATTTCCAAGCTCCTACAATAAAAAAGTAAATGACATCACCAATGTCAACACATTTTCCAGAAGTTTTGACTTTTTGGAAAAGGAGCCGGATATTTATACCGTAGATGATTTGAAGAAAAAATATGCGTAAAGGAACGATTGTTCTTGTACCATTCCCTTTCACGGACCTATCCGGCAAGAAAATCCGGCCGGCTGTTGTGCTATGGAGCGACAAAAGGGGAGAGGATTGCATCTGCGCGTTCCTTTCCTCGTCTCGTAAAAAACCGGGGATGTTTGATATTTTCGTTAAAGCGGAAAAACAAAACGGACTGAAGGCGGATTCATTCTTGAAAACGAACAAAATTGCCACATTCCAGAAAAAGATAATTTTGGGAGAACTTGGAAGTTTTGATTTGACACTTCAGCAAGAAGTGGATCAGAAGATTAAGAAACTTTTTGGACTTTAAAAAACTTTTTTAGAATTCACCACCTTCTTTGGCGGTAACACTCCCGACTGGGCTCCGACAAAGGATGAGGTTGTATATTTTAAGGATTTTAGGATTGGGAGCGATAAGATGCTGTTTTGATGCTATTTTGAAAAGTTAGAGTAAGAAAAACAACATTCCAACATTCTGCAGAATGTTGGAATGTTGAGTCGGTAAAACTTAAAGTTTTACAAGCTTCCAAAAACAAAACCACGTCTGGAGACAAATATTGAATCCATTGAATTTTCTGTATTTTTTGGTATATTTACTACTATGACTATGAAAAAGAATGTAAAAAGTCCGACATTAAAAAAGCTTTCCAGAGAAGTGAGCATGCTGCGCTCGCTTGTGATTGGAATGGCTGGGAAAGACAGCGAGGGCGAATACCGTCCGGAATTTGTGGAAGAAATGTTAGAAGAATCGGAGACAAGCGTTCCCTTGTATGAGTTTTCAAGCGCAAGAGATTTTTTAAATCGGCTCAAGAAAACTACATGATCCGCATTTTTGAGAGCGCTAAGTTCGTAAAAGACGCACGAGGTCTTCCCAAATCGGAACAAACCAAACTGGCATCGCTCCTTGTTTTACTGCAAAACAATCCTTTTGATTCAAGACTCCACACAAAACCGCTAAGTGAACCGCTTCACGGGCTTTTTTCGTTCAGGATTGCTAGAGATTGGCGAGCGCTCTTCAAATTTCTCGGACCGAGAGAGATTCTTTTGCTACGAGTCAGGCACAGGAAGGATATTTACAGATAAAGAAAAACAACATTCCAACATTCTGCCCTCCTTCGCTAAAGCTTCGGAAGGGCGCGCAGAATGTTGGAATGTTGGTTTCATGGGTTTGTGAGAGTTTCTCCAATTAGGCATTATTCTGATGTTCCTCACAAACAACAGAATATCAAGCAAAAGAAAAACCCAGTCCGAGGACGAGGTTGCGGTATTATTACGAAACAATGGCCTCACTATCAGGTGGAAATTCACGACGCGGTCTATGAAACACCCGAGGGGTATTCAAGAGTATTCGTAAGGGATAATGGTATAAGAGCCTATCTCCAATCTCATCGCCACAAAGGGGCCATAAATATGGCTCATCCGTTAAAATGACAAAATTTCCGTCAAAAACCTTCGCTTCAGTCTCTATGAACCTCGGTTCATTTCGACTTAGAGCTCGCTTTTTGTCTGGAAATTTTGCCATTTTATTCGGATGTGAGATTGGAGATAGGCTCTAA
>JAUYJM010000034.1 GCA_030689285.1 bacterium | reverse complement strand
AAAACATTCGCCAGATGATACAATTACCTTCTTGGTATCATTTCTCAATGAGAGAATACTTCTCCTTTGATATAATTAGAACTTACGCGTTTGCCTCCCAATTCTCCCTTTGGTAAAGGGAGCACTGCATTCTTATGCAGGAGGGATTTATTCTCCCATGCTCCCCTGCCAGAGGGGTGAGGAAGCGAACACTTGGAGCTTCCGCAAGGCCGGAGCGCGGGCAGCGCGAGGCAGGGTTGAAAGATTTTTCTAGCCAGAAAAATACTTTTGACCTCCCGAGTCCGCGAGCCCCGTTAGAAACTTCGTTTCTAACGGGGCGAGGGTGAGGGGTGGGAGTAAAGAGAGCACTGCATTCTTATGCAGGAGGGATTTATAAATCCTCCGTTACATAAGAATGTGCCACCTCCTTTAACGCAAATCCCCCCAAGGGAGCCACCTTTAGGAAAGGAGGAATACGAGCCAAACACGCCTAAATCCTTATTATTCGCATCAAAAAACGGCTAAATTAAATTTAGCCGTTTTTTACTCCATAAACAAAGGGTTTATTAGGATTTGCTCGAATCTTAGTTACACTAATTACACCACACTTTTCAATGTGTAAGCTCCCGCTTTGCACATTTTCATAGCTTCGGTAAAAATTGTTTTGACTTATCATCAAGTTTTGTGTACTATATCCTTCTGCCTGTCCGCTTCTTGGCGGATTGCTTTAATAAGCGTAAGGCGGATATTATTAGAATTAATTACATTGTAAAATTTTTATGTTAAAAACGGAAGAAGTCAGTCTTTTCTCTGAAAATGAATCGCCGCAATCTGCGTTGATGTTAAAATACGTGAGCGAATCAGCCAATCCTCCTATTGTGGGAGATTTGGTTGAAGGCGCGGTGATGGGAATGGACAAATCCAGAGTGTTCATAGATTTACCTCCCTATGGAACCGGAATTATTTACGGCAAAGAATACTTAAACGCCCGTGACATCATAAAGAGGATGAGTATTGGAGATACAGTTGCCGCCAAAGTGGTTGATACTGAAAATGAAGAGGGTTACATAGAACTTTCTTTGCGAGAAGCCAGACAAGCGATGATTTGGAGCGAAGCCGAGGCGGCGATAAAAGACAAAAAAGTTTTAGAGCTCCCGATAAAAGAGGCAAACAAAGGAGGTCTTATTGTGGAGTGGCAAGGCATCCAAGGATTTTTGCCTGCGTCACAGCTCAATACGGAACATTACCCGAGAGTAAGCGATGGCGACAAAGACAAAATCTTGGAGGAACTTAAAAAACTGGTCGGACAAAAACTCACCCTTTCAATAATCTCCGTAATACCGAAAGAAAGTAAGTTGATTTTTTCAGAAAAAATTTCCGAGGATAAAGACAAGGCAAAAATCATAGACAAATACGCCGTGGGAGACGAGATTGACGGAGAAGTAACCGGAATGGTGGATTTTGGTATTTTCCTAAAACTGGAAACGGGCCTTGAAGGTTTAGTGCATATTTCCGAAATTGATTGGGCTTTGGTTGAAAACCCTAAAGCCCTATACAAAATCGGTGAAAAAATAAAAGTGAAAGTTATTGATATAAAAGATGGAAAGGTTTCCCTTTCTATAAAGGCTCTGAAACCGAGTCCTTGGGTGGAAGCGGTAAAGAAGTATAAAAAGGACGACGACGTACAGGGTGTTATCATAAAATACAACAAACATGGCGCGCTGGCGGCGATAGAAGAAGGCATAGCTGGATTGGTGCATGTTTCAGAATTTGGCAGTGAAGACAAGCTCCGCTCCATCCTTGAACTCGGCAAAACTTACAAGTTTAAAATCGTCCTCTTTGACCCGAAAGAACAGAAAATGGCTCTCTCCTACATCGGACAGAAGTCTTAGAATTTATCTCTAAAAGGATTCCTACAAAAAAAGCCACCAGAAAAACTAGGGTGGCTTTTTTAAGAGCTCCTTGAACGCCACGCTTTCAATTAAATCTATTCATCGCCTTCTCCCTTCCTTCAGTTGATATAACTTCAAAAGCTTCGCAGATTTTTTTTACGGCTTTTTTGAATGTTTCCGCTTCCGCTGGTTTGAAGTCTTTAACAATAAACTCCTCAACCACCTTCGTGGGCGGCGGCTTTTTAATTTTTCCGGATGGCGCTGTCGGTGAAATACCGATACGAACTCGTACGAAATTTTTTGTCTTGACTGCCTTTATCACAGACTCCACTCCCCTATGTCCTCCGGAACTTTTGCCAAAAGAGATTTTAAATTTTCCGAGTGGAATGTCCAAGTCGTCATGAACAACAACCATTTTCTCCGCCGCTTTTTTATCTTTCACAAATGCCGAAACTGAAGAACCGGAACGATTCATAAATGTTTGTGGTTTTACAAGAGCCAGTTTTTTCTTGCCGACCGCCCCAAAAACGATTTCGGCCTTCTTTTTTTTGTCCTGCTTCCATTCATCCGCGCCGATTTTTTCGGCAAAAGCGTCAACGGCCAAAAACCCCGCGTTATGACGGGTGTTTTTATATTCTTCGCCTGGATTTCCCAAACCTATTATGTAGAGCATAATTGCGATTAGACGATTTCCCGATTTTTAAAACAAGAAATCTTTGAAACACTATTATACCACCGCGCGTTTTTATGCAAAACACCTGTAAAACACTCCAACCTATTGCGTCAAACTGCAATGTTGTAATAAAATGGAGTAAACAATTTTACTTTTATGGACGACTTGCAAGAATTATCATCAGAAGTTTTAAATAAAGACGCGACTCCAAACAACAAGGGGAGCAGAAGAAGTTTTTTTAATGAAATTATACGTTTGACTATCATCATAGTGGTAGTGGTCTTGCCTATAAGAATGTTTATTGCGAAACCGTTTTTAGTAAGCGGTTCTTCAATGCTACCCACGTTTGAAAACGGCGAGTACTTAATAATAGACGAGATAAGCTACAGGTTTGAAAACCCGAAACGCGGCGAAGTAATCGTGTTTAAATATCCAGAAGACAAAGAAAGATTCCTCATAAAAAGAATTGTGGCCCTTCCGAGAGAAACGCTTAAAATAGGTCCTGAAGGCATATTCATAATAAACTCGGAAAACCCTAAGGGCTTTTTGTTGGATGAAAGATACGTCACATACGATATTGTACCAATAGGCACACTCACGCTAACACTCAAAGAAGACGAGTACTTCGTTATGGGAGACAACCGGCCGGCAAGTCTGGATTCAAGGATATGGGGGCCTTTATCAAAAGACTTTATAGTAGGCAAACCTTTTGTACGGCTATTCCCGCCTCAAAGACTTGACTTTTTCCCCGGCCAGGAAGTAACGGAAAATTAGCTCGCAAGGAAATCCAAAATGACTCCATTTTTCAAAAAAATAAAAATATGAAAGTAAAACCAGAGATACAAAAAACATGCGAACACTTTTTGTATCCGCCGTCCCGAGACGAGGATAAGGATTTCCTTAAAATGTATGACCCATCGGGAGCGCATAAAATCGCGACTCACTACGGTTTCATTCCTTGCAAAATCCCGTCAATTAAGAAAAATCCTATCATCGTACAAGAATTTGAGCAGTTGAATCTAAGCAAGAGCCGTAATTCCAACTATATCTCCCCTATTCAAAAAGCCGTCCATATAAAGTCGGTTTGTGATTGTGGCATTCACAAGTTGCAACTTCCGCTCCTTACACACTATTTTGAGAAACGTTTTAACCGCCTGTCTTTAGATGTCATCGGAACGGCAAAACCGATCGCCGAAGCTATTCTTATAAAAGTGGCATACGAGATACTTAAAGAAAACGGCCGAAAAAATCTGGTTCTTCACATAAATAGCGTCGGCGATAGAGATTCTTTACAGCGATTCGGGAGAGAATTGTCCCAATTTTATAGAAAGAAACTTTCTTATCTTCACCCCGAATGCATAGATATGCTGAAGCAAGATGTTTTTTCTCTTTTTAGCTGCCCAAACAAGTCCTGCGTAACGCTTCGCGAAACTGCTCCAAAATCAATGAATTTTTTGTCTGAAAACAGCAGAGAGCACTTCAAGGAAGTTTTGGAATTTATGGAGATGCTTGAAATGCCTTACGAGATAGACAACAATCTTGTCGGAAACAGAGCAATAAGCAATCATATACTTTTTGAAATCAGAGGGGATGAGTTGCCTGAAGGAGGAGACAGTCCTTTGGCAGTAGGTATGCGGCACGACTCCATCGCCAGACGAGTCGGAATCAGAAAAGATTTGCCTTCCGCCAGTGTAAGTATATCTCTCAGAGACAAGTCTGAAGGAAGCACGCATCATATAAGCACTTTTAAAAAACCTCTGCTTTATTTTGCCCACCTGGGATTTGAGGCGAAACTTAAAAGTCTTGGATTCATTGAGACTTTAAGACAAGCGAATATCCCTTTTTACCAAGCATTTGCAAGAGATAAAATATCCTCTCAAATGGCGGCGGCGGAAAATCTTCACGTGCCTTTTACGATAATTATGGGATACAAGGAAGCGATGGAAGGAACGGTTATAGTGAGAAATATGGCTACAAGAGAGCAGAACGTGATTCTTTTGGACAAACTGATACCATATTTAAGGCAGATATTATGACAAATGTAACCGTCCACAGTTCTTACTCCCCCACCCTACCCGACCAGTTTTGTAAAAGCAAGAGCGAGGCGATGGAAGAACGATAGGGCTGGGAGTTTTGTGGAAATCATTTTACGGAAATCAAATGTCACGATGTGATGGTTCCCGGCTATAATTAAAAGTGTAAATATCAAAAATCAAAATGACAATGTAAAGTCGTAAAATGTGGAACACGGTTTCCTAATTTTTTCATTTTTGACTGTCATTTTGATTTTTGATATTTACATTTTACATTTTTAACGTATCGTAAATCATATTTCCACAGCCGTCAGGCGCGGAGAGTCATTTTGTCGGTCGCGTTGCTCTACGAATTGCAATTAAAAACAAACTATGTTATATTTGTTGCCACTATGGCAATAAATGTAGAAGTGCTGAAAAACGCCAACGAAAATAGCATCAGTCTTATAAGACGCTTCACCAGAAGGGTTCAGGGGTCTGGAGTATTGCCTAAACTAAAATCTCTGCGTTTCAGGAACCGAAAAAATTCCGATTACAAGAAAAAACGGCAGACCCTCAAGAAAATTGCCAGAAGAGCGGAAATCGCAAAACTCATAAAGCTCGGCAAGATATCTGAAAACAACGGCCGCCGACATTTTAAATAATGCGAGGAGACAACGACACTCTTTCCATCTTGCCCTATCGTGGCAAAACAGGCAATCTGCTTCGCGGTTTGCCTGTTTTGAAAATGAAAAACGATTGCTTGGGCAAGGACTATAGACTAAGCGTTGTTGTGGTAAGCTCCGGAAAGATGCGAAAGTTAAACAGTCGCTTTCGCAAAATAGACAGAACCACGGATATTTTGAGCTTTCCGTTGGAAAAGACTCTGGGCGAGATGTTTTTGTGTACTGCGGAGTTGAAGCGCAAGGCGATGAAATTTGAAACGGTTCTACGCAAATTCACTGCTCGGATGTTTATTCACGGACTTTTACATTTGAAAGGTATGCGACATGGTAGTAAAATGGAACGAGAAGAAATAAAATTCAGACGCAAATTTAATATCTAATTTCTTCTTGCCATACTGGTAACTCTTACATAACACATCCTCTCGGGGTAGCGGCTTGTCGCCTATCCAGAGTAGATACTTTCCGGCTGGGCTTTGACGATATTTGGCAGTATTTTGCAAAACTTTCGTCGTCTTGCCTTTGCAAAGCTTCTCCCCCGTTTCGCAAAATCTTACTTGAAGCTTCTCAAGCTCGCTACGGAGGACCTACTGGGACAGGCTCTAAGTTCCACTCTCTTGTCACAGAAAAGTCATCAGCCATTTTGTATGTCCCGCACTATTTCCACAGGAATAGACATAGGCACGCATCAGGTCAAAGTCGTTATAGCCGAAAGCTCAAGAGAAAGCGACCGATACGCGCCCAAAATCATAGGAATCGGTTTTGCCGAGTCTAAAGGTCTTCGACACGGCTACATAATAAACCGAGACGACACAATAAGAAGCATTCGCCAGGCAGTCAGAGCGGCGGAAAAGATGGCCGAAGTTTCGGTAAAAAAGGCCTGTATCGCCATAGGAGGCATCGGTCTCTCGGGTACAACATCTGTTGGGTCCGTAATTATAAGCCGAGCAGACTCGGAGATTACCGACTTGGATGTAGAGAAAGTGATAGCTTCCGCCAAAGCCGCTCTGCCACAAAACGCCACACTGAACCGTCGGATTCTTCACACAATACCCACGCAGTTTAAAATAGACGGAAAGCAGGTGCTTGGAAGGCCGCTCGGACTTAAGGCCAGTCGTTTGGAAGTAAGAGTCCTTTTCATAATATGTATGGAAAACCATGTAGATGACCTTTTAGATGCCACGGAAGAAGTGGGTATAGGCATAAGCGATGTGGTTGCGGCTCCGGTTGCGGCAAGCGTGGTAACTCTCACAAAAACCCAAAAAATCGCAGGGGTTGTGCTAGCAAACATTGGGTCTGAAACCGCCTCCATAATTGTCTACGAAAATAATCTGCCGATTTCTCTTGAAGTCTTTCCTATAGGCTCAAACGAAATTACCAACGACATAGCCCTCGGACTGAAAATTCCTCTGGAAGAAGCGGAAGATGTGAAGGTCGGCCGCCTCATAGGCGTGTCGTACCCGAGAAAAAAGCTTGACGAAATCATAGAAGCTCGTCTTTCTGATATTTTTGAACTTATAGAAGCGCATCTGAAAAAAATCAACAAAAACGGACTTTTGCCCGCCGGCATTGTTCTTACGGGAGGAGGGTCTGGAATTGAAACCATAGACGATTTTGCGAAGGCGGCTCTTCGTCTGCCATCGCGCGTGGCTTCTATGACTTTCAGCGATAAAATAAAAAGTCAGATAAAAGACGCTTCATGGTCTGTGGCTTACGGACTTTGCATAATAGGACTCACTGAAGACGATGGCGCTTCCCCAGGAAGAGAATTTGTTAGACGTACCGTAAATAAATTCCGAGTCTGGTTAAAACAGTTTCTTCCTTAGAGGATGTCTCTTAAAGCTATCAAATGTGATAGTTTTTCAACCACTTCCTGGAAGATTTTTTATACTTGACGACTTTTCACCTTTGAAGTCAACCTTTCACTTTTTTCGTGATTTCTGCTATTATATTTCCTAAATAGGAGTCGGTTACCGAATAAGAGCGCTTTGCCTCATATTTGAGTTACGAAATAGGCCTTTCGTTGACTCGTTTTTTTAAGTTACTTTCTTTATCTTTTTAGATTTAATCCAAATATATGCCACACATCCAACCAGAAGTAGAAGCGTTCGCGCGCATAAAAGTTATCGGCATCGGCGGTTCCGGCAAAAATGCTATAAATCATATGATAGACTCCAAAGTCAAAGGAGTGGAATTTATCGCGATAAATACAGACGCGCAAGACCTTCATAACACTCGCGCCAAGAAAAAAATTCATATAGGAAAAAATCTGACACGAGGCCTTGGTACAGGTATGAACGCGGAGCTCGGTAAAAGAGCGGTTGAAGAAACCAAAGAGGAAGTGCAGGAGTCCGTAAAAGGCGCCGATATGGCTTTTATAGCCGGTGGTTGCGGTGGTGGCACTTTCTCGGGAGCGGCTCCCATCGTCGCGCGTACGGCAAAAGAACTCGGCGCTCTTACCGTAGCCGTAACCACAAAACCTTTTTTCTTTGAAGGCCAACAGAGACTTAAAATCGCGGAAAGCGCCTTGGATGAACTGCGTAAGTCCGTGGACGCTCTTATAATAATTCCAAATGACCGTCTTCTTTCCACAATTACGAAAGAAACCACGGCAAAAGCCGCCTTTGCGATGTGCGATGAGGTATTGAAGCAAGCCGTGGAGGGAATTTCCGACCTCATAACCGTACCCGGGATTATAAACATAGACTTTGCGGATATTCGCGCTATTATGGAGAATGCAGGAAGCGCTCTTATGGGCATCGGCACCGCTTCGGGTGAAAAACGCGCGGAAGAAGCCGCTCGCGCCGCCATCAACTCTCCCCTGTTGGAAGTTTCTATCGCTGGGGCCAAGGGCGTGCTGTTTTCCATCGCCGGCGGAGACGACCTCACTATGTTTGAAATCCAAGATGCCGCCAAAGTCATTACCGAATCCATTGACCCGAACGCCAAAGTCATTTTCGGAACCATCAGAGATGACAAGCTCAAGAAAAACGAAATTAAAATTACAGTTATCGCATCGGGTTTTCCCGAAGCAGGCGTAAAAAAGACGCTGTTCCAAAACGAAACCGCGGAATCGCCAAAGGGTAAAATATTCAATTCAATGCCATCTTTGACCGCCGCAAAAGAGCAGAAGTCGGAAGAAAAACCGTCTGCCGAAGACGATGACGACGACTGGGGAGCGGTACCGGCATTTTTAAGGCGAAGCCGAAAGTAGTTCGTCAAGTGAAAAGTTCATAAAGTTATAAAGAAAGAGGAAATTATGAAAATAATCGCTTATGTCTTTTGCAAAACTTGACAAACTTTTAACATGAAGAACTTGAAAAACTAACTATGTACGATTTAGCAATTTTGGGCGGCGGTCCTGCCGGTGTGGCGGCCGGAGTATACGCCGCGCGAAAACGGCTTAGGACCGCTTTTATATCTAAAGAATTTGGTGGGCAAAGTGTCGTCTCCACAGACATCCAAAACTGGATAGGCACTGTTTCAATAAGCGGAAACGAGCTGGCAAAAAGCTTGGAACGTCATTTGCGCGCGTACGCGGGCGATATTGTTGACATAAAGTCCGGCGAATATGTAAAAAATTTAAGCGGCAGTGAAGGAAACTTCCGCGTTCTGACCGACAAAGAAACATATAAATCACGCGCGATACTTATAACCACTGGGAGCCATAGACGAAAACTTGAGGTTCCCGGAGCGGATAAATTTGAAAACAAAGGCGTAACATATTGCGCATCTTGTGATGGACCTCTTTTTGCCGATATGGACACTGCCGTTGTGGGTGGCGGAAATTCCGGCTTTGAGACGGCCGCCCAGCTTTTATCTTACGCCAAAAGTGTAACTCTTGTTCACAGAAGGGATGAATTTAGAGCCGACCCTATTACAATCAAAAAAGTCCTGTCCCATCCTAAAATGAAAACCGTCACCAGCGTGGAAATTTTGGAAGTCAAAGGCGATAAATTCGTGGAAGGGCTGGTTTACAAAGAAAACAAAACGGGCGCGACAAAGGAGATCCCCGTTCAAGGCATTTTTGTTGAAATCGGCTCTATTCCCACAAGCGGATTTGCCGAAAATGTAGTAAAATTGGACGAGTATAAAAACATCATAGTTGATTCCAGAACCGGACAGACGGAAACAGAAGGAATCTGGGCCGCTGGCGACGTGACAAATATGCTTTACCATCAAAATAACATCGCCGCGGGAGACGCAGTCCGCGCGTTGGAAGATATTTATATGCACCTCCACGCAAAATGATGACACTGGGGCGTGTTTTGTACGCGAATCCTAAACCACGGCAAAAAACTTACAAACAAATGCAGGTTTTCAGCAAAAACGCCGCAAATTTGTTTTAATTCCTTTTTTTAACACTGTCTTACAATGGTTCCTCTAATCGTACAATCCATTATCGGTACCGGCCTTATTACAATGGCTTTGCTTTTCATACACGGATTTGACCGTTCTGTACTCGTTAGGATTATCCTTCTTTCAATAGTCTATATCGCGACTTACGGTTTTTTTGCTTTTCTTGAACCTACTCTCGCGGAAAAGCTAATCGGCTTTTCGTTGTCGTTTCTGCTAACGGTAAGCATTCTATCCTATCGCTTCACAGAAACACTCCTGCTTTTTTTCGGCCTCTCTCTCGTTGCCAGTATCGTGAATATGTTTGTGAAATAAAAGTTCCGCAGGGTGAGCTTTTGGGTATTTTATCGCGCAACGTTCGCCGACAAAAAAAACGCTAGAGACGAGAAATCCCTTGATTTACCTTGAGTTACGAGATGGCGTTGAAGGCACACTTTGAGCGAAACCTCGGGAGCCAGCGAAGGGCGGCGTACGGAGAAAATTCTTAGCAAAGAATTTTCGTGTTTCGCGAAAAGTGTGCCGAGAAAGACATTTCGTAATTTAAGGTGAATTACGAAATGGTGTTGAGGCGGGGTTTGAGAGGCGCCTTTTGAGGCGCGGCTCTGTGATTTATAATGGGCGGTACAAGATTTGAACTTGTGGCCTTGTCTACGTCAAAGACACGCTCTACCAACTGAGCTAACCGCCCAAGCACCCCTTTATATTACATTTTTTATTTCTTTTGGCAAAAATTGCTTGCCGAGCTTCAAGTCATTCTCTGAAATTACCATAAGCCAGTTTTTGTGAGTGCCATCGGAGTCCTTCCATCTTTTTAGAAACTCCTCACGGGAGATTTCAAATTTTTTGCCGTTCCACGGGTCGTTTAAAAAAAGATAGTCATCAGAGAGCCCCACCACTACCGCGTAGTGTCCCTCATCGTTTGACGGC
>JAUYJM010000029.1 GCA_030689285.1 bacterium | reverse complement strand
CAAAATTTTCGTCAAAAGCCGTCGCTTCACCCGAGCCATATCTTGATATGGCTCGGGCTCCAGCTAGGCTTTTGCCTGGAAATTTTGCCATTTTCTTCGGATGTGAGATTGGAGATAGGCTCTAAAACACGATATCAGTTTTGGGATGAAAATCAACAATTCGTTGACGAGGGTCTTCCAAAAGGGTACTATGTGTGAGTTCAAGGCGAAAATGTTTTATGCGAAAGCGAATTCTAGTAACCGGTAGCGGAGGATTTATCGGGAGACATCTCACGGCTTATTTATCTTCAAAGGATTACGAGGTCGTGCCTTTCGCGGGCGATGTGACAAAAAAGATTGATATTGATGGCGAGATTGACGCGGTTTATCACTTAGCCGCCAAAACTTTTATAGGTTATTGTACTTTGAATCCAAAAGAAACGATGGATGTCAATTTTGGCGGCGTTTTGAAGGGTTTAGAATGCGCCAGAGAAAAAAAAGCCAAGTTTATTTTTGCCTCGGCGGCGGCCGTGTACGGAGCAAACAACGAAGGTTTAAGCGAAGATTTTCCGGCAAAACCGAATAATGTTTACGGCCTTAGCAAATATTTGGCGGAACAGCTTTGCGAGTTCTATGCCAAGTATTTGGAAATACCTTGCGTGGTCCTGCGGCTTTTCAATGTCTACGGCGCGGGACAAAGAGGCGAGTTTTTACTGCCGACTCTTGTTCAAAACATTCAAAAAGGACAAACGATAGAGCTTCGCTCTCCGAAATCAGTAAGAGATTTTATTTACATTGACGATGTTTTATCCGCGTTTGAGTTGTGCGTAGAGAAAAATTTTGAGGCGAAATTCAATTTATTCAATATCGGTTCAGGAAAGGGATATTCGGTGGAAGAAGTCGTGGGTATCATAAAATCCGTCTCCGGCAAAGACGCGGCCGTAAAGAGCGATGAAACCGCGGAAGGAGATGTCTCTACCGCGGATATAAGCAAGGCCAAAAAATTTTTAGGTTGGGGACCAAAGGTTTCTTTTGAAGAAGGGATAAGGAAGATGCTTGCGGAGGTATAAGATTTTTCAATTTTTATCAATTTCGAGAACCCAAGATTATGTCGGAAAAAATAAAGCAAAAACAATCGCTGGTAACGGGGGGCGCGGGAGCGATAGGAATTAACTTGGTCAGAAGACTTATAAAAGAGGGACACAAAGTAACGGTTTTCTCTTTGCCTGCAAAAGATTTGGTTCGGCTTAAAGATTTGGAAAGCGACGTGGAAATAGTGACAGGAGACGTGACGGACGCGGAGGAGGTAAAAAAAATTATTGCACGCGTCAAACCGAATTACGTATTTCATTTGGCAAGCACCACTATGTCAGTAACTCCGGTGAAACACATAGAAGTAAATGCCATCGGTACGGTAAATATGCTTGAAGCTTTACTCCAAAATAAGCCGGAGAGATTTGTCTTTACCGGCTCTGCCGCCGTCTATGGTTCGGGCAACAACCTGAAAGAAAATTCCCCCCTTTTGCCGGATACCGTTTTCGGAGCGGCAAAAGTGGCTACAAGTGCCATTGTTGAGACATACGCTAGGGCTTATGGCATGCCAACTACGGAACTGCGATTCTTCTTGCCCTTTGGGCCATGGGAGCATCCTAACCGTTTGATTCCGCATATCATTCTTAGCGCACTTTCAAAGAAGGAGATGCCTCTCACAGAAGGTAAACAGGAACGCGACCCTACCTATATAGACGATATCGTAGACGCTCTTTTGCTTGCCGCCACACGGAATGTGCCGTACGGCTCCATCTTTAATATCGGTTCCGGCGAGGCGGTAACAGTCAGGCAAATAGTGGAAAAAACATTGGCGCTTATGGGCAATCCCGTTCGGCCGGAATTTGGAAAAGTACCGACAAGAGACAATGAAATTATGAAGATGTCCGCGGATATAACACTTGCGAAAAAAGAACTTGGCTGGCAGCCGAAAAATTCACTCTCTGATGGCCTTCAAAAGACCATTGATTGGTGGAAAGAAAACTTGGATTTTGCCGATTTTATGCGAAATCCTTAAAGATGACCGACTTGTGTCTCGCGGGTAGTCTTTTTTTGCTGTCATATCATATTTTATGAATTCTTCTAAACGCGTTTTGGTCACCGGAGCGGAGGGATATTTAGGAAGTGTCCTATGCCCCCATCTTTTGGATAAAGGGTACGACGTTACGGGCCTTGATACGGGGTTTTTCAGGGACTCTGTGTTTTATGAAGCGCCGGAATACCGCGTGATTAAAAAAGACGCCAGAGATTTTTCCGAATCAGACATAAAAAATATTGATGCCGTGATACATTTGGCAGGCATATCAAACGACCCGTTCGGCAACCTGTCTGCGGAGCAGATTTACAATCCTACGCGTGACTACGCGCGCAGGATAGCGGCCTTATGCAAAAAAAACGGCGTCCGTTTCATCTTCGCTTCAAGCTGTTCCGTGTACGGCAAAAGTTCCGGAGGGGTTTTGACGGAAGAAAGCGAAACTTCACCCCAGACGGCCTATTCAAAAAACAAACTTGAAGTGGAAGAAGATTTAAAGAAGCTTGCGGGCGGGGGTTTCTCGCCGGTAGCCCTAAGACTTTCCACCGTTTTCGGAGCGTCTCCCAGAATGAGGTTTGACATTGTTGTCAATATGTTTGCGGGCATGGCGATGACTTCAGGCGAAATCGTTTTGAATTCCGACGGGTCTGCTTTCCGGCCGAATATTGATATACGAGATGTCGCCGTCGCTTTTGAGGCGGCTCTGGAATCGAAATATGACGGTGAAGAGCTTCTTGTTCTGAATGTCGGCAGAGATGATAACAATCTTTCCGTACGGGAAATTGCCGAGATTGTCGCGCGAGAAGTCGGAGGCGTGGAAATAAAGTTTTTGCAGAAAAATCCCAAACTTGACAAAGAAGGTCTTTTCAAAAGCAAGGTAGTACAAGACGGTGTGGATACAAGAACATACAAGGTTTCTTTTGACAAAATAAAAAAGATTTTCCCCGGATTTGCCTGCCACTATACGGTCGCTTTTGGCGCGCGCGATTTGGCAGAGACTCTTCGTTCGTTCAATTTAGACGAAACAATCTTTAAAAATCCGAACTTTTACCGCCTGCAAAAGATTGAGGGGTTGTTAAAGGAAGGCAAAATCAATGTTGACCTGCGATGGGTCCAGTAAAAAAAACTGACGCAATATTAAACTTCCGCTTCAATGTTTTATTCTGAGAGATACCCCAAAGCAAAGCTTTGGGGTGACGAAAAATAGTGGGAAGGGGTGAGGAAGCGAAAACTTGGAGCTTCCGCAAGACTTATTCAGCTCGAGTCTGCGAGAGCGAATAAGTGGACAGATTCTGTAAGAATCGGGGAAACGGTAGTTTCCCCGTGGCGGACAGAGCGAGCGA
>JAUYJM010000028.1 GCA_030689285.1 bacterium | reverse complement strand
CTGGTCGGCGACTTTTTCCAATTGCCGCCGGTGGTAAAAACCGCAACGGAAAACGGCTTTGCTTATCATTCTCCCGCATGGAAGCGGACAAATTTGTTTATCTGCTATCTGACCGGACAATACCGACAGGATGACAGCAATTTTCTGGCCTTGCTCTCGGCAATTCGACGCAATGTTTTTGGCGGCAATCATTTGCGCGATATTGAAGCAAGAAAAATTGAGCCCCAAACCGCGCCGAATGGCGCGCCGAAACTTTTTTCGCACAACGCCGACGTGGATCGCGTCAATGACGAAATACTCGCTAAGCTTCCGGGCAAGTCGCAGATATTTACCATGTCTTCGCAAGGTCCGAGCGCTCTCGTCGCGGCGCTCAAGCGAGGGTGTCTTTCGCCGGAAACGCTTCATCTTAAAGTCGGCACGGCGGTGATGTTTACAAAAAATAATCCGAAGGACGGATTCGTTAATGGCACGCTCGGCTTGATTGAAGGGTTCGCTAAACATAATAATTGCCCGATCGTAAAAATGCGAAACGGAAGACGAGTTGAAGTTAAGACAATGAGCTGGGCGATGGAAGAGGGCGGCAGAATTCTTGCGAGAATTACACAATTACCGCTTCGTCTTGCTTGGGCGATTACGGTGCATAAAAGCCAGGGCATGAGCTTGGACGAAGCGGTAATGGATTTGAGTGATGTGTTTGAATTTGGGCAAGGCTATGTGGCGCTCTCGCGTGTGAGAAGGCTATCTGGCCTCTTTCTTCTCGGTTGGAACGAGCGTGCTTTTCAAGTGCATCCGGAGGTATTGGCGAAAGATGCCGAATTTCGCGAGTTGTCGGAGCAGTCGTCGCGCGCGTTCGACAAGGTAGGGCGTGATGAAATTACGGCAATGCAGAAGCGGTTCATCCGCGCATGCGGAGGTAAGATTGTGCCGGAGATCCGCGCCGGCGCGCAGGAAATTCATACGCAGTCTGGTTTTGAAAAGATAAGAGAAAAACACGCCAGTGCTTATTGGCCATGGGACAAAGCGCAGGATGAGAAACTGCGGGGGCTTTTTGTCAAAGGTTTATCTGTCGCTGATCTTGCAATAACATTTAACAGAACAAGCGGAGCAATCAGGTCGCGTCTTGCTAAATTAGGACTTTAGGATAATGAAGATGAAGAGAAACAATGAGGAAAATAAAAAATAGCTACTATGAACACTATCAAAGAATGTTTTGATACAATTTTGCGGCGCAAAGAAGTGCGATCTCTGCGGCTCAAACATCGTAGGGGAAGAAAAATTCAAAGCTCTTAAAGACGGCTCAATCGCTAAATACGTCTACTATGGTTGCGCAAGAACAAGAGATCCTTACTGCAAGCTGCCATATATGCGAGAGGAGAATCTTATAACGCAGTTAAGGGATTTAATTGATCATCTCACTATTGATGAGCTTGGCGTGCGAGGGCAGATGGATTTGGAGGTTGATCGTCTATACCGATTTCACAGGGATGTTATGGAAAATCCGGGCGGATATGACAGCTCAGAACAACGCGATATTGATACCAAGAAGTACGTAAAATATCTTCTTGCTAACGGCACGATAGAAGAAAAACGCCATGCTCTTTTAAATTTGAGGAGCAGATTGATCGTAAAGGATAAGCGAATCTACTTGGATGCTGCGCTGGCCGAGGAAGCGTGTAAATGAGACATGACCTAGTGAAAACCCTTGCGCGATTTTTTGCGCGATTCTTGCGTTGTGTAAAAATCAAGTTGATGGCCTTTGATTAGTTTTGTATTATAAAAGCACTATGAAAACTATAAAATCTATTCTTATTTCGCTCCTATTTATTCCCGTTTTTGCGTTTGCTCATGAGCCGGCGGCGTTGCCCAATGCGGGGCTTACCCCCGAAAGCGCTTTTTACTTTGTTGATAAGATCGGTGAAGCGTTGCGGGAGTTTTTCACTTTCAACCCTGAGGCAAAAGCTCATCTCCAGATTGATTTTGCCGCCGAGCGTATCGCGGAGATTAAGATTATTTTGGAAACGAAAGGAGTGAATGCTAAAGGATTGGAAGTGGCTCAAGCACGGCTTCAGGCACACCTCGGTGATGCGGCGGAAATCGTTATCAAACAAAAATCCAAAGGAAAAGACATAAGCGAGCTTGCAAAAAACATTAGTGAGGATTTTGACGCGAATAAAGAAGCCTTGAAACAGGCCTTCAAGGATCAAGAGCGCTCCCTTGAAGCGAAAGAGGACGAGCTCAAAGCAAAAATTCGCGAGGCAAAACGAGTCGGCGACGCTACCAAAGTTGAGGCATTGGTGAGTGAGCTCGGTGAAATAAAAGCTCAAAAAGAACTCTTGGAGCTCAAAGAAGAAGAGCAGGAAGAAGCATTAGAACAGGAAGAAGAAAAGATTGAGCGCGAGATGGAGAAAAAAGAGGACGCGGAAAAAGCCATAAAAGAAGCTGAAGAGGAAAGGCGGGAAGTATTGGACGAGGCCGCCGAGGAGGGCGTGAGTGTGCCTGCCGAAGCGTTTGAAAAGTTTGATAAGTTCCTTGCCCAAGCCAAAGAACTCTTTGCCAAAGAGAACTATGTTGGCGCGAAACAATTAGCGAAGCAGGCGGAAAAAAGCCTTGAAAAAGTAGAGGAGGCAATTGAGGATTTGGATGAAGCTAAAGAAGAGGCAGAGGAGCTGAAAGAAGAACAAGAAGAACGAGCTAAGGAAGGAGCTGAAAAAGAAGCCGAACGCTTAGAAAAAGAGCGAGAGAAGGCCGAAAAGGCGGCTCGTAAAGCAGAAGAAAAACTCCGTGAAGCGGGCAACGACGAAGAGGATGACTAGCGTCCTCGTTTGAGAAAATTGATATAGTGTTATTGGAATAGCAAGAACTTGTTTTCCTTCAAGTAGCTGGCTATTCCCGCAAAAAACTCCCGACGCGGGAGTTTTTTGAAAATTACAAAATAATGAGACACTGGAAAATCGCCCGAAAAAGGCTTACACTATTTGAATGGGCGGAATCAATAAATTGATTAGCGTCGCGAAAAGTTTAGTGGGCAGGCCATACAAATACGGGGCAAAAATGGCGGACGCGCCTAATTTTTTTGATTGTTCGCTTTTTACACAATATATTTTCAAACAAATCGGCGTAGATTTGCCTAGAAGCACGATACTCCAAGCCAGCGAAGGAGAAGAAATTAGCTTAGAAAACGTCCAGATGGGTGATTTGCTGTTTTTCCACGGCGAACAGGGTTTTTATAATAAAAAATTTCCGGATGGAATCGGGCATGTAGTTTTATACACGGGAGACGGTAAAACAATTCATGCCGCTTCCGAAAGAATCCAAGAAAACCCGAAAGTTGTGGAGAAGGGCGAAGTGGAAGAACGAGATTTAGATTACGTTATTAAAAAATGTGGGCCTCTTATTATAATTAAGCGGATAATCAAATGAATATAAAAATAAAATCGCCGGAGGAGGCGGAGATAATAAAAAATCTTGAGAAAAAAAATGATGCTGAAGCCAAAAGATTACTGCGGTTTTTGAAAATGCCGGATTTGTCGCGTGATAAAACAAGCCCGGTAAATGAGCTTGTAAGCCGGATTTTAAAAATCCCGAGATTCGCCGATTTTGACAAAATTCAGGTTCCGGAAATAGTTTCGGCAGAAATTAGTTTTGATTTATTTAATTTCCCAAAAAATCATCCAGCTCGCGGTTCATCTGATACCTATTTTACGGACTCGGAGCATATTCTGCGCACGCACACGACGATAATGTGGCACTACTATTTAAATCAGCCGGCGATTAAAGAAAAAATTAAAAACAAATTATCCGTTGGCTCGGTTTCTTACGGAAAAGTTTACAGAAAAGACGAGATAGACCGGAATCACATGAATGTTTTTCATCAGATGGATGGTTGGTATCTTGCTCCAAAAACAAAAGAAATTATCGGCATTGAAGAACTTAAATCCGTTTTAACTGAAATTGCCCAAGCTATTTTCGGCAGAGATATTAAATTTAGATTTAACAAAGACGAATTTCC
>JAUYJM010000019.1 GCA_030689285.1 bacterium | reverse complement strand
TATAATACTACTATGACTTAACATAAATTGACACCTGGCCCCCATAGCTCAATCGGATAGAGCGCAGGCCTCCGGAGCGTGAGATTGAGGTTCGAATCCTCATGGGGGCAAAATTCTGATTTTGCACCCAAGGAGCAAAGCAAAGTAATACAGCAAAATTCATAACTTGGTCGGAAAATTTCCACACTCATCGCCACAGCTAAAGCTATGGAAGGCACAGTGCGGTGGCTAGGAACTAAATTTTAAACAATCTGGGACATTTTCAAATCCGTTTTGGTTGGAAATTAGAAAAAACCCGCAGACTTTTCAGTCTGCGGGAACACGTTCTTTAGTTGGCATCAAACCATGGCCATGCCGCCCTTCGGCACACGCCGTGACGGCTATTTTGATACATTCTCCGAACTGCAGAAAGGAACGTGTCATTTGCATTTTACATGCATAGTTCAGTAACGTCAACCAAAAACGGGGTTACATTTTGAGGAGCGGCGTTATTTACGATTTTATTGAATTCTTCCAGAATAGGGTTGGTCGGCTCCATAAAGACCGTCAGCGGTCTGCAAGAAGCTGCTTGCGGAAGCCCCTTTCCCCTGACTGCCAAGACTCTCGCAATCCCAAGACTTACCACAGTCATAAAATCTACCGGCAATTGGCGTTTTTTAGCTGCATTCATATATTCTGCCGCTTGGTCTGTTCGCAACTTTAGGACGACGACTATAGTATCATCCGTTGCGCACAAGTTGCCATCGGCATCCATCCACAGCAGAATTATAGGGAGAAAGACAGTCGATTTAGCTGGTTTAGTGTTCATTCTGCCAAAACCGTACCGCATCCCAGACATTTTGGCAAGTCAAACTCAAGTAACCAGTCACACCTCTTATTCCCCCTTTCCTAAAGGGGGTGCCTGAAAGGCGGGGGATTTAGAAATCCCTCCCCCTCGCTGACTCGGGTACTCCCTTTACTCCCACCCCTCACCCTCGCCCCGTTAGAAACTTTGTTTCTAACGGGGCTCGCGGACTCGGAAGGTCAAAAGTATTTTTCTGGCTGGAAAAATCTTTCAACCCTGCCTCGCGCTGCCCGCGCTCCGTGCCTTCCCGGAAGCTCCATGTATTCGCTTCCTCACCCCTTTGGCAGGGGAGCATGGGAGAATTGGGAGGCAGACGTGTAAGTCCTACCTGTGTTAAAATATACGTATGACGAAACCAAAAATCGGAGTGCTTCGCGGCGGGCCATCTTCGGAATACGAAGTTTCCATAAAAAGCGGTCAGACGGTTTTATCGCGCTTACCTGAAAGTTTCCATCCCGTGGACATTCTTATAGACAGGAAGGGCGTCTGGCATATGGAAGGCCTTCCTAAAAGTCCTGAAGAGATTTTAAGACAGCTTGATGTCGTAGTGAATGCTCTTCACGGTCAATACGGTGAGGATGGAAAAGTACAGGAGATACTGGAAGATTTTCAAATTCCTTTTACCGGTTCAGGCCGTCTGTCGTCTGCTCTGGCTATGAATAAGCTTCTTACGAAACAGACGCTTAAAAAGCGCTTGCCGAATGAGGGTTTTGTTTTCAAAACGCCTCATTACAGAAAAGTCAATATTGAAGAGTCTGGTCCGAATCTCGCGCGCGAGATTTTCAGTACCTTTCCGATGCCGGTCATAATAAAACCCGTTTCGCTCGGTTCTTCCGTCGGAGTGGAGCTTGCGGACACTTTAAGCGGTCTTGAAACCTCGCTCACAAAAGTTTTCCAAGTCTCGGAAGACGTTTTGATAGAAGAATTTATACATGGGAAGGAGGCGACTTGCGGCGTGATAGACAACTTTCGAGGACAGAAAACCTACTCACTTATGCCGGTGGAAATAAAAATTTCTTCAAAATCGGGCCTGTTTGACTATGATTCAAAGTACAGTGACAAATTGCACGAACTTGCGTGTCCGGGGAATTTTAGCAGGGAAGAGAGCGATACTCTGCAAGAAATCGCTCGCTTTGCTCACGAAACACTCGGTCTAAGACATTATTCAAGAAGCGACTTTATCGTGCATCCGAGGAGGGGGGTCTATTTTTTGGAGGTAAACACTTTACCCGGTCTTACGAAAGAATCGCTTCTTCCGAAATCGCTTGATGCGGTAGGAGTGTCTGTATCGGAGTTTTTGGAACACATAATCAATGAGGCGACTGTCCGAAGATAAGCGGAACAAGCAGTTTTTGCGTAAAGGAGCGGAGTGAAAGTCATTCTACCCATTTTATCGGATTTTCGCCGCGTTTTTTTAGGTAATCGTTCGCTTTGCTGAAGTGTTTGCAACCGAAAAATCCGTTGTAAGCCGAAAAGGGAGAAGGGTGAGCCGCCTTTAAAATAAGATGCTTGCTTTCATCTATTAAAATTTCTTTGTTTTGCGCGTATCTGCCCCACAAAAGAAAGATTATATTCTCCTTTTCCTCCGAAATTTTTCTAATGACAGAATCTGTAAATTCTTCCCAACCCTTGCCTTGGTGAGAGCCGGCCGCGCGGGCTTTGACGGTGAGAGTCGCGTTTAGAAGAAGTACTCCTTGCCGCGCCCAATGCTCAAGATTGCCGTTTTTGATCTTGGGCATTTCGCCAATGTCGTCCGCGATTTCCTTGTAGATATTCTGTAGCGATGGCGGCACGGCAACGTTTTCAGGCACTGAAAAGCACAACCCATGCGCCTGACCTTTGCCGTGATACGGGTCCTGGCCCAAAATAACGACTTTCAGGTTGTCAAAAGGACAAAGTTCAAACGCATTAAAGACAAGCGGCGGGGGCGGGAAGACGATGCCGCTTAAATATTCTTTCCTTACAAAATCGGAGAGTGTTTTAAAATATTCCTTTTCAAATTCTTCCGAAAGAGCGTCCTTCCATGATTCCTCAATTTTTACCTTCGCCATAGGCTCTAGTTTACGATTTGCCTAAAAATTTGCAATTATCCAGACCTATCCCCTGACGGCATAATTTTCGGACACGGATAAATTTCTGCTGAAATTTTCCTCGTGCTCGCGCGAGGCCGCGCTCGCAAGTTCCGAAAATCATGCCGTCAGAGGATAGGACGAAAAAATTTTATTGAATGGACATTTTCCGCCTAAAAAAGCAAAACCGCTCGTTCATAAGACGAAGCGGTTTGCCTAAGAATGGTAATCCATTTTGTTTTGGCGCATTTTTAAATTTTTATCCGCAACCCCAGTTCCAAAGAACGAGGTGATATAGGATGTTTTAAAATGATAAAATTTTAGGCTAAACAAATGCGATTACCTAATTACATTGTAAGGGTAGCGCATAGAGTGTCAAGACCAAAATGTTTACAAACCTGTTTGTATCCTGTGCATAATCTGTGGACGAAAATAACGGCCAAATAGAAGCGTGATATCTATTGACTTCTGTCTCCCAGTGTTTTGTAAGCGACGTGAGGTGAGAGAAAAAGGAGGTTTTTACGATACGTTTACGAGCTTTCTAATGACGATTTTTCCGTCAAAATGTGTTTTCCTCTTGTTTGAGTATGACACTTTGCCTTCAGAAAGTGAAAAGAGAGTGTGGTCTTTGCCCATTCCTACATTTTTGCCCGCAATAAAGCGAGTGCCTCTTTGGCGCACAATAACAGAGCCGGGTTTTGCCTTTTCGCCGGCATACAGTTTTACGCCCAGATATTTAGGATTGGAGTCGGTAAGATTTTTATCAGTACCGCCAGCTGTTTTATGTGCCATATGGATTTAAGATATTTAAGCGCATACGTGTTTAGACACTTTGAATTACAAAACTCCAGATCCGCGTCTTTCTTTTCAATTTCGGCTGCGGCTTTGCAAAAATCACTCAACAGATACTCTGTATATGCCTCATAATTTTTGCTTCGCCTCGCTCGAAATTGAAAAGAAATCCATCGGAAGCGAGTTTCGTAACTCAAAGTTGAGACAGAGAAAATCGAGTTAGACGCTACACGCTGACCTGTAAAGGCTGTATACTTTACCTAAACACTATGACTATACCCGAATTTGCTCGGAAGTGCAAGGAGACTGCGCGGAAGGCGCTAAATTCCAAGGACATTTTTGTTATGGCTTTGATTTTTCTTGTGGGCTTTTTGTCTTTCGGCCTTGGACGGTTATCAATTATCAAAGAGGGGAGAGAGGGAATAAAAGTAGAGTTTTCACCGGAAATTTTGACTGGCGCGGCAGGCAGTATTCCAAACGCGTCTCAAAATTCAGACGATAAAAATGCTTCTGAAAGCGAATTTGAAAATGTGGCGGCAAAAGAAGGCAAATACGTGGGTTCTAAAAGCGGCAGTAAGTATCATTTGCCGTGGTGTTCCGGCGCGCAGAGAATAAAAAAAGAAAATGAAGTCTGGTTCGATTCAAAAGAGGAAGCGGCAAAAGCTGGGTATACACCGGCGGCAAATTGTCCGGGACTGTGACGAAGTTTGTTTGTCGGGCTGCTGGGAATCGAACCCAGACTTCACGCACCCGAAGCGTGTGGACTACCACTATCCTACAGCCCGTTTTTTCGGTTGCTATAGAGAGTTTATCAGAATAATGGAAAAAATAGAAATTCTTTCCGAATGAATTCAGGGATAGTCAGCATGGCAGAATTTGAAATACGCGCCTTTAGATTGTACAATTAAAGCAATGCTTGTCGTAGATGTGGAAACCAGCGGGACGGAAAGTTCTATCCACGGAATTTTATCCGTTGGAGCGGTGGATTTTGAAAACCCGAAAAGGCAATTTTACGAAGAGTGCCGCCTGTTTGACGGCGCTCACGTTATGAAGGAAGCCCTTGAGATAAACGGATTTACCGAAAGAGATATCCTTGATAAGAACAAAAAAACCGACAAAGAACTGGTAGAAGCTTTTTTGGAGTGGGCTCTTTTGTCCGACAATCATACGCTGGCCGGCCAGAACCCTTCTTTTGACCGAGATTTTTTGCGCGCCGCGGCGTTACGCTATCATCTGGACTGGCCTTTGGCGCACCGCACCGTAGATACTCATTCCGTTTGTTTCGCCGTTATGATTACCCGTGGCGATAATCCTCCGGCAGAGAAGGGGAGAAGCGCCCTTGATTTGGACGTGGCTCTTAGGTACGCGGGGCTTCCGGACGAGCCAATGCCTCATAACGCTCTTTGCGGAGCAAAGCTTGAGTCGGAACTTTTGTCGCGACTTTTATACAAACGCGTGCTGTTTGAAGAATATAGTAAATTTAAAATTCCAAACTGAATGGAATAGGGGAGTGGAAGAATGCAAAATCGCGAGAGAATATCCTGAATTTGACATCAGGGTATTTTTTTAGTCTAAAAAAGTGAAGTTTCGGCAGCAGGCAGGAGCGGTTTTAAGGGCTTAACCAAGCCATTTGTTATGTGCGATCTTCGGGTATTTGGATGGAAAACGGCTTGACTTTGGCGACTAGGTATGCTACAATATAAGTATAACCAGATGTCAAGTCTGGTTGTTTTCTTAAGTTGAGAAACGAAACAATAGTCGTATTGAAAGATGCAAACTTGAGGAAAAAGTTCCTTAAAAAACAAATGATTGAATTTACCACAGCCGCCTTGCTTGTTTTCTCTTCATTTTACGGAAGTGTGAATACCTCGGAATCTTCAGGTCTGAATCATATTTCCACTCCGGCCACTTCTTCTGAGATTCAAAAAGAGCTGGAGAATGTCACGAGTAGGAGCGTTTCTGCCAGTGTTGTTGCTCACGCCCCGCTGACGCTTGAGGAATATGTGCGCGAGTACTATTCTGACGCGCCGATTCTTGCCGAGGTGGCTCGGTGCGAGTCTACCTTCAGACACTTTGGTTCAGATGGTCGCGTTATACGCGGTATCGTAAACAAAGACGACGTCGGAGTGATGCAAATAAACGAGTATTACCACAAGGATAAGTCTGAAAGTTTGGGATTTGATATCCTTTCCTTTGAGGGGAACCTCGGGTATGCCAAATGGCTCTATGAGTCAAAAGGAACGGGTCCTTGGGTCCACTCCTCAAAATGTTGGAAGAAATACGAGCAGGTAGCGGCAAAATAGACAGATAGATAATAAACCTACGTTAAAAGTAAAAACAAAACCACCCTAAGACACTAAGTCTTAGGGCGGTTTTGTTTCTGTGTGGTAGAGTTTGGGAAACATTCTCTAGGGGAGAGTGGAAAACTACGCTTGACTCACGGCTCGCACAGGTTTAAACTCTGAATATAAGGTTCGCATAATTTAACTTAATCGCCCACTATATGGAAAAAATGCGCAGAAGTTCAAAGCCCCTTCCCCATCACCTCCAAGATTTTTTGGATTGGATTGATGTTGAAAAAGGACTGTCCGCGAAGTCCCAAGAAAACTACGCTCGTTTCCTCAAGAAATTTTTCTTGTGGCTTGAAATAAAAAAAGATTCGTCTTTAAAGCCTCATGAACTTACCCCCGACCATATTTGGCGTTATCGGCTGTACCTTTCCCGCGAATGCCGCTCCCCTTCCGGCACACATTTAAAAAAGAGCACCCAGAATTACTATCTGATTGCTCTTAGGATACTCCTAAATTTTTTCGCGCATAGAAATATTGAATCTCTACCGTCGCAGAAGGTGGAACTTGCCAAAAACAAGGAGGACAGGCAGATAAGATTTTTAACGCTTGAACAGCTCCAAAGGCTCTTTGACGCTCCGGACATATCAAAACTCAAGGGACTTCGCGATCGCGCGTTGCTTGAGACGTTTTTTTCAACCGGTATGCGTATCTCGGAAGTAGCGGCCCTAAATTCGGAGCAGATAAAGACCTCAGGAGGCATTGATACTTTTGAGTTAAGTATAACGGGAAAAGGCGGCCGAACTCGCACGGTGTATTTTTCTCGCAGAGCTCTTGATTGTATTGAAAAGTATTTGGCCAAACGGGCCGACTTAGACCCCGCGCTTTTCGCGCGCACCGACCTGAAAAACATAAAAAAGGACGATGACTTGAGGTTGAGTATTCGGGCCATAGAAAAGCTCTTCAAAGGATACGTGATTGCCACGGGTTTGCCGCTGAGCAGCACGCCTCATGTAATGCGGCACAGTTTTGCCACAGACCTTTTAAAACAAGGAGTTGACCTCAAGGTTATTCAAGACTTTTTGGGCCACAAGCATATCGCGGCGACTCAAATATACGCTCATGTTACGAGCAAACAGCTGAAAGACATTCACAATCGTATGCATGGCAAAAAGTGACGCGTGTTTACAACTCTGGGGTTTCTATTTGTTTAAAATCCTTCTCAACTCGGGCAGAACTTTACGCGCGATTTTTTCGTAACCGAGGTCGTTGGGGTGAATTTTGTCGGGAGAGAGATATTGGCTTTTGCCTATGATGCCGTCTAGCACGTTTGGCACATAAGCCGTGCCGTAGGCGCGGGCAAAATCTTCAAAGTCTTTTTCATAACTGTCGCTTAAGAGTCCGCCTCGGACGCCTAAAATAAGCACTGCCGCGCCGGAATTTTGTATCTTGCGCGTGATTTTTCCCAAGTTTTCAAATGTTTGGCTTTTCGGAATCCGTTTTAAATAGTCGTTGCCTCCCACCAGCACTATTACCACGGAAGGTTTTTTTGATAAAACGGTTTCTATTCTTTGAAGTACATCGCCCGTGGTATCGCCACTTCTTCCAAAATTAAGAGTCGGCTCGTTTAAAGTCATTGAAAGCAGGGTTATGAAATCTTTGCCTTCAGAAGCGCCCACGCCAACGACTAGACTGTCTCCAACGGCGACTATACCTTCGCGGCCGTTTGGCGGCGCGTTTATCACCTCAAAATGGCGGTTAGAAAACCAAAAATATAAAACCGCAACCGACAAAAAAAGAACTATTGCCGATAACCAAATTTTTTTGCCGCGATTCCACTCTTGATTCATTTCACTATTTTACAATCCCATTGGAGATGATATTACAAAACGGGTTACGAACGAATTTTTTGCAAAACGGGGACGATTACGTCTTCCCAGACAAACCCTACGATGATTTTATACCATACCCAAAGAGCAGGACGGACAATAAAGTCGTTCCATATAAGTTTTAACGTGTTATAAGTTACGGCAATTGCGTGGCGGAATTTTTCGGAATGTAAGAAGTCGCTTATATCAAAGCCGAAATAAGCAAGAGCGGCAATTGCCACGATTACAATAATGACTGTTTTGATGAATCCTCTTTGCATTTTTTTCGGGTTTCCACAGCCGAAATAAAATTTTCTCGTCCTATCCCCGCAGCAAGGCTTGACGGGGTATTAGGCGAAAAATTTTTTGAGAACTCTTCCGTTCTCAACACTCGCTTCGCTCGCTCTGTCCGCCACGGGGAAACTCCCGTTTCCCCGATTCTTACAGAATCTGTCCACTTATTCGCTCTCGCAGACTCGAGCTGAATAAGTCTTGCGGAAGCTCC
>JAUYJM010000011.1 GCA_030689285.1 bacterium | reverse complement strand
GAGGATTTGTTGAAAGGGAGAAAAAATCCCTCCTGCATAAGAATGCAGTGATCCCTTTACAAAAGGGAGAGTAAATCCCTCATCGCCAGGACAAATGGGCACCATGGGCACCATCACTCCCGTTCGTGGGAGTGATGGTGCCCATCTGTCACTTCTGTCCCGAAGGCGGTACTTCTTACATAAGCTGTCCACTCATTGGGCTTTTTGTTTCGCTTCGCTCACAAAAATCCTCAATGAGTCTTGCGAAAGCTCCATGTATTCGCTTCCTCACCCTTTACAAAAGGGAGAAAAAATCCCTCCCCGCCTAAGAAGGCGGTACTCCCTTTACGAAAGGGAGAATAGAGTCTCCGTTTGCAAGAAAATTGGTAACCTACAGCCGAACCATAGTAATCCTTAAAAAATAATCATAAATCTAACTAAAACTGTATAATACTTAATAACTTAATTGATTATCTCATATATTACTTTATCAAGGTTTATATTAGTTTATGTATTTTATGCCTGCTGTCTGTAAACTCTTCCTTATCTTGGTTTCTATGGTTTTGTGGAATTTTGTCTTGTCTTTTGAAATACACCGTCGCCTGAATATCGGAATTTTGGTTTTTATGGTTTTGAAGTTAAACCCCTTCTCGGTTTATGTCTCCCGTCAATCGCCCTACGTTGCAATACCTTTATTCTTTATATAGTATGATGAGGTACTATGAAAGCAGTGATAATGGCCGGTGGCAACGGTACTCGTCTCTACCCCCTTACAGCCATAACAAACAAACATCTTTTGCCGCTCTACAACAGACCGGTAATTTTTCATATTATTGACAAGATTGTGTCCGCCGGAATTGACCGTATAATGATTGTTGCTAATCCTCACTCGTTAAATCATTTTGTGCAACTTCTAGGTTCTGGAAAGGATTTCGTTTCTCAAAAAACCGGGACACAAATTCAAATCATTTACGGCATTCAAAACGCGGCCACTGGCATCGCTTACGGTCTTCACATTGCTCGCGATTACATCGGAACCGACAATCTTGTTTTTTTTCTAGGCGACAATATTGTGGAGGACGACCTTTTGACGCATGTTGAAAATTTTAAAGGTGGCGCGAAAGTTTTTTTAAAAAAAGTTAAAGACCCGAGAGCGTTCGGAGTGGCCGAAGTGGACAAACATAGCAGAGTCATCTGCATTGAAGAGAAGCCGGATAAGCCGAAGTCGTCTCTGGCGGTAACCGGAGTTTATATATATGATAATACCGTTTTCCAAAAACTGGACGGACAGAAACTGTCAAAACGGGGCGAATTGGAAATCACCGATTTGAACAACAAGTACGCGCAAGAAGGAACTCTTGAAGCAGTGATGCTGAAAAAACCGTGGTTTGATATTGGGACTTTTGACGCGCTTTTGGAGGCGTCAAAATATATGAAAAAGAAATATTCAAAGTAACGCATTTTTCATATTACACCAATCTAGATTTTATGACTCCAATAAATCGCTGATGTACATGAAAGCAAGAAAGGTAAACCCCAGCTTTTAGCATTATGACCTTGTTATATAAAAAAAAGATATTCGTAATAGGAGGGGCCGGTTTTATTGGCAGTAACTTTCTAAACATTAAAGTTCCCGAGTATTCGGATTATTTTTTTATAAACATTGACGCTTTAACTTACGCCGGCTCATTGAACAACCTTACGGTGGAAGATTTTGCAAATTACCGCTTTGAAAAGGTTGACATAAGAAACCTGTCTGAACTTGAGCTCCTTTTTAAAAAATATGAACCCACGGATGTTATAAACTTCGCGGCGGAAAGTCATGTAGATGCAAGCATTCTTTCTCCCCATATATTTATAGAGACAAACGTTTTGGGCGCGCACAACTTACTTTTTTTATCCAAACAGTTTGGTGTTAGGCGCTTTCATCAGATATCAACGGACGAAGTTTACGGCGCTCTTTCAATGAGTGAACCGTCTTTCCGAGAAGATACCCCCCTCTCCCCTACCAGCCCCTATAGCGCTTCAAAAGCGGCGGCCGACCATATAGTGCTGTCATATCACAAGACTTTCGGCCTAAATACCGTCATTACCAGATGCTCAAACAATTTTGGCCCGAGGCAGGACAAAACCAAATTTATGCCGAAATTTATAATCTCGCTTTTGTCGGGAGAGAAAGCGCCGCTTTACGCCAAAGGAGAAAACGTGCGAGACTGGATTTATGTGGATGACCATGTAGAAGCGATAGACAAAGCTTTTCATTTCGGGAAAAGCGGAGAAATCTATAACGTAGGCGGAAATACTGAAAAAACGAACCTTGAAATCGCCAGAACGCTTTTGGGACTTGCCGGAAAAGACGAGAGCTACATTGAGTATGTAAAAGACCGTCCGGGACACGACTTTCGGTACGCCATAGACAGCGCGAAAATAAAAAAAGAACTCGGATGGGAACCGAGAATCTCTTTTGAAGAAGGCGTGAGAAAAACTTGGAAGTACTATAAAGATAAGACCGTGGTTTAAAATTATATTTTCACGCCCTCAAGTTTTTTGACTGTCTCTCCCACTCTCTTTTCCAAATCCCCTTCTGGTAAAAACCCTTTGCTACGGATTTTCGCGTCGCTGACATCGTAAGAAAGCTGGTTCATAATTTTAGAATCAACATAAGCGACTTTTAGCGATGGCGTAAAACGTTTTATAGCTTCGGCGATATCTTTGACCGTAAAGTTCTTGGTTAGAATGTTGTAAATTTCTCCATCAAACAGGTCGTTTTCAATTAAAAAGTGGATTGCCGACACGCAATCAGACAAATCCAAGTACGGACGCTTCTGCTCCCACGCCGTTTTCCAGACAGTTATGGGCAGGCCGTTTACCGCCTGCCAGATAAATTTGTTCACTGCGGTATGAAATCTCATACCGACCGACCAGCCGAAAATTGTGCCGAAGCGACATACGACAAACTTCAGTCCTTTTTCCTTGAGACTCTTAAGATACTCTTCCGCTTTGAGTTTTGAATCCGCGTAAGGACTTTGCGGCACAAGTTCCGAGCAAGTTTCGTCTACCAAAGCCGACTGACTGCCGTATACGCTTGTGGAAGACGGAAAGATGAGTTTTGTGCCAGTTTTGAGGCAGGCATCGGCCACTTTTTTCAACCCTTCAAAATTCACATCTTCCACTTCCTTTTGCCTGTCAAAACTTCCTTCCGCGTTTGTTATGGCGGCAAGATGCACAAGTATTTTCGCTCCCTCTGTGTATTTTTCCATTTCCGCGGTGCGTATGTCGCCTTCAAAAAAAGTCAATATCGGTTTGGGAGGCAAATCAAACAAAGACGGATATCTCTGCGAAGAAAGATTGTCTAAAAGAAAAACTTCGCTCGCGCCCTTCGGCAAATTTCTGATGAGCGCCGACCCTATGTGCCCTAAAGCGCCGGTAATCACTATTTTGTTTTTATTCATATTGAAAATATAACACAAAGTTTGTTAAAACCAAAAAAGACATCTGCACCCACACACACCTGCAGAGAAATGGCTTTATTCCTCCTATTCCCCCTTTCATAAAGGGGGCTCCCCTTGGGGGGATTTGCGTTAAAGGAGGGTGGTCATTTATTTCGAATGGAATTGAGGGATTCTGATGACGGAGGATTTTTTCCTCCTTTTGTAAAGGAGGGTGGTCACTCTGATGACGGAGGATTTTTTCTTTAATCATCTCAACAACCCCGCTCATGTTATATCTCACATCCGAATCAGTAACTTTGACAACGTGCACACCTGACGATTCCAAAACTTTCTGCCTTTCAATGTCTTTTTCTACTTTACTGTCGTGGCTTGCCGCTCCATCAACTTCAATCGCCAGATTCAATTTGTGGCAGTAGAAATCAACAACATATTTTCCTATAGGTCTTTGGCGGAGAAATCGGATACCTAACTTGTTTCCTTTGAGTTCACCCCACAGAAGAACTTCTGATAAGATACCTTGTTTGCGTAGTTCTTTAGAGAATAATTTCAGATGTTTTTGGTAGTGGAGTTTCATAAATTTAGAAATCCCTCCCCCTCGCCGACTCGGGTACTCCCTTTACAAAAGGGAGAATAAATCCCTCCCCGCCTAAGAAGGCGGTACTCCCTTTACGAAAGGGCGAATAAGAGTGTGAGGGGTTATAACAGTTTTAATCAAGTGATTTCAGATTTGCATTCATAGCTTTTTTTGTCAGAAGCAGTCCTTCCGCCAATGAGTACTTCGGTCTCCAGCCGGTTAAAGCGCGAAACTTTTCCGAAGAAATTTTTTGATGAGAAATCTCTATTTTTTTTCTGTCTTCCGGCCAAGGTATCGTTTGAGCGCAGGTTCCGAAAATTTCCGCTATGGTCCACGCTATTTCTTTTACAGACAGATGTTCTTCGTGAGCCGCGAAAAATGGCTCGCCTTCCGGCAATTGGCTATCCGTCGCGGCCCACAGAGCTTCACAAGCGTCTTCAACAAAAAGCATATTTCTAATTTGCGCGCCATCGCCGAAAACCGTCAATTTTTCTCCGTTTATTGCTTTGTTTATAAAGTGATTTGCAAACCCGAACGCCGAATCCGCCTTGCCATAAGGGCCGTAAAGGTTTGCGAACCTTATCACGCGAGTTTTCAATCCGTAGGAATTGCTGAAAATACGATGATATTTTTCCGCTATGCCTTTGTGGGCGGAATATATATCCAAAGGTCTTTCCGCGTGGTTTTCGTCTATGACTTCAGACAACGCTTTGCCCACAAGAGTGCTAGAGGAAGAAAACGCCACAATGGCGTTTGGATTCAAGTCCTTGACGGCCAGAAGAACTTTCAAGATTCCTATGACATTTACACCCGCATCAGATATTGGGTCCTTCAGCGAGTTCGGATGGGAAGTTTGTCCCGCCAGATTGAAAATAATATCAGTATTCGGCACGACCGAAGCCAGAAGCTTTTCGTCCCTTATATCTCCCTGAATAAACCGTATATCGTCATAAATAGCGCCGAAATCCTCTTTTTTGCTTTGAAAAAGAGGGTCAAGAGAATCAACAACGGTTATTTCCTTTCTTCCATTTTTCAAAAGCCAACGGACAAAGTTTTGGCCAAAAAAACCGGCTCCTCCCAGAATTAAAACTTTTTGATTTGAACGCATACGTTTTCATCCGTGCGGCGCGCTCCAATCAAACCCTATCTCCGGAGAGTCGTACGGTATATTTTCAATCCCCGGATTTTTCGGGTCGTAGGCGAAAGCGGCATGATAGAGGATGCCCACGGAAGCGTTGTTTAGAGCTCTGTAACCGTGCGCCACGTTTGGCGGGATGGCTAAAAGCAAAAGATTTTTTTCACCCGCGACAATTCTTTGTTTTTCTCCCTTGCTCTGAGACTGTTTTCTGCCGTCATAGAGAGCGATTTCCGCCACACCTTTTACCACAACCCAGAGTTCCCAGTAGTCGTGTTTATGAAATGCTTTTATGACACCCGGATAAGTTTCGCTGTAGCTTGTCTGCTTTATCTCTCTAAAACTTTCTTCCCCTTCTTTCGCCAGTTCCGCGAAAAATCCGGTGGCATCGTGATGAGATTTGATTTCTTTTATTATAAGACCTTCTATCATTTTGTTGAAAACTTCGTAAAACGCAAAGTGAAGTTGTATGTTCAGATTACACGGAAAATTATATATTTACAAGCTCAAGTTAAGACGTTTGACGGCAAATAAACCCACCTCCAGCACTCCGCCTAAAAGGGCGAACGAAAGCGAAAGTAAAAATACCACAAACGAAAGTCCGGCTGAAGCCGCGGCGGAAATGCTAAGAAGGCCAAGCAAGTACACGAAGCTTACTTCCCTTAAACCGAGGCCCATAATGCTTGCCGGAACAAACAAAATTATGCTTACAAGGGCGTACACCCAGACGATATCCAAAAAAGAAACGGGCAGATGGAGAGATTTCGCCACTATAAAAATTCCGGCGCAGTTTAAAAACTGAAAGACTAGCCCGTAAAGCAAACTGACGCAGAGAATCTTATACTTTCCCACATAAGCTAAAAGGGTTGAAAAAGCTACTACGCAAAAGTTTTTAAATCTACCCCCGCTCTTTCCAAACATTTTGTCAAAAACGCTCCGTAAAAAATAAAACACCGGAGGATAAAATAAAAGTAAAAAGAGAACCGAACCAAAGACACAAAAAGCAAAGGCCATTAAGATTCCGACGGAGTTTTCCACTTCCGCGGAAGACATTAAAAATGCGCCCATTCCAAGCAAGGCAAAAGCAATGAAACCCGTGGCTTTGTCCATAAGTATAGAAAATATCACATCGCTACGTTTCGCCGGAATGCCGAAAGATTTATAAAACTTCACCGCCTCGCCTGTTAGAGCGCCACCGGGCAAAAATACACTATAGAAAAGTCCTACGATATTGAGCAGTGCCAGGTCGCGAAAAGACACCTTGGTAAAAACGCTCAAAAAAATCCGCCATCTTAAAACTCCGACCAACACCGCCAAAAAAAGCACCGCGAAAGCCGCGAAAAAATCCCGTATGTCCAACCTGTAAAAAACGCTTGAAATTTCCCTGTAATCAACGCGAAAAAAAAGAAATTGCAGAAGCAAAACGCTGACGGCAATCTTTATTGTGAAAACAAAAGGTTTTGTCATACAGAAATCATATAAGGTATCTTCTTCTACTTAGTGCTGTCAGAGAGAGGTGATTCTCTCTCTTATCTTATACGAAGTTTTTTTCTGCGATTCGTAATAGGTGCGCATCACGATTTCTGCCAAAATTCCCATAACCATAAGCTGTACTCCTACAATGAGAAACATAGCGGAAAATACAGGCAGTGGCGTGGAAACAAATGTTCGGATTTCAAGCACTCTAAGCGCCACCGCCGCGAAAGCCGCAAGAACCCCGAGTCCGAAAGCGAGAAGTCCTAACCCGCCAAAGAAGTGTATGGGTCTATTCATATATCGGGTCAAAAACTTCACAAAAAGAAGGTCAAGTACCACCTTAAAAGTCCTGCCTATGCCGTATTTGCTCTTTCCGTATGTTCTGCCGCGATGATTTACTTGAATTTCAGCGATTTTCGCGCCGCCGGCGTAAGCGTAAATTGGAATAAACCTATGCATTTCTCCATACAATATAATTCCGTCCAGACTATTTCTCTTATACGCTTTCAGCATACAGCCGAAATCGTTGAGCTGTACGCCGCTTATGCGGGATATTAGCCAGTTTGCCACTCTGGATGGGATTTTTCTTCTTAAGCTCTGATTGTCCCAACGGCCCTTGCGCCAACCGGAGACTACGTCAAAACCCTGTTCCAACATAGATAAAAGTCTGGGAATATCGCTCGGGTCATTTTCCAAATCACCGTCAATGGTTACAACTATTTCACCGCGAGATTCACTTAATCCAGCGGCGAAAGCGGCCGATTGTCCGAAGTTTCTGCTGAAAAACAGAGCCGTAACATTTGGACGCTCCGAAACCAGTTCGCGTATTTTATCCGCGGTGCCGTCCAAAGAACCGTCATCCACGATAATTATCTCAAAATCTTTGCGAAGGGCGGCGAAAACTCCCTCTATTTCTTCCACAAGAGGTTTTATATTTTCGCGTTCGTTGTAAGTCGGAATTACTACTGATATCATAACTTTCTTTTATACAAAAGCAGTGTACCACCATCGTTGCCTTCTGTATATTTTCGCGGATATACATTCAAAACACTGCCTACCAAAACGTACCTTTCGTCCAAAATGTTTCTAAACTCAAGAGCCGCGTTTTTCATATCTTCAGACTGGACATCCCAAAATCTTAAACGCACAAACTGAAGAGACCATCTCTCTTCGTGAATGGCGATATAGTCCGCATCGTTTTCCGCCCAGTCTTTAATCATTTCAAAATTGTAAAAGCCCAAAGGCCGAATTTTTTCCGTGTCGGAATCGGCCATAAAAAGAAAATCGCGGTTTATAAGCGGCGCGAAAGTGCGTCTGTCCGCCTTGTACACATGGATAACAGAATTGTCAAAAGCTAAAATTTTATCTTCCGAACCGGTATTTGCCGCTAAAAAATCGGCTCCTCGGCTTACCCTTTCAATATCCGACTCAGAACGAGGGTCTGATATTACGTCCGTGCGATAAATATTTATAAAGACGTTCAGCAAAAGCAGACCCGTAAGAAGAAGTTTCGCGAACTTTTTCTCGTCTAAAAAACGCCAGACAGAGATAACCGCCGCTATAGCCATAAGGTAGATGAAATAATTGGCATAGTAAGTATTGCTTACGATTCTCCAGTAAAAATAATGGCTGACCACAAGCACGACGGAAAGGACAACTGAGAGGACGTATGGTCTCTCTTCACGGCAAAACTTCAACAAACTTGCCTTCTCTTGCCACAAAACATAGGCGACGGTGGAAAAAAAAGCCAAAATAAAGCCGTAGTATTCTCTTAAAAATCCGTGCAACGCCTCCAAAAAACGCAAAATGGAGTGACTGCCAACCTTAGAAGACGCCGGCAGGGAGGATAGCGGCCCGAAATTTCCAAATGGACTCAATATGTAAGCCACCGCCAAGTCAAAGTTATATATCAAAAGCGGCAGATACCCCAGAACCACCACCGAAAGAGACACCGAAGAAAGCAGTAGAATTTTTTGAAAACGCTTTTCCTCCGCGATAATGAGAAGGAACACCGCGTAACCGACAAACATCGTTATCATATTTGTGCGGCCAAGTATCATAAGGCCTATCAACACGCCGCTAGCCGCCACTTTTGCGTCTCTCTTCCAACCGCCAAGCTCAACAAAGAGTATAAGCATACCGAGCACAAACATAAGCGAGTACATAGTGGCCGAGACAAAGTTTCCCACAAGAAGGACGTTACTTAGTATAAGAGCCGCGGTCAGATATGCCGGCAGCCGCCCCGCGAGTTTTTTTACAAACAGAAAGACGAGGAAAAGACCTAGAAGAAACAGCGCGGCAGACAGCGCCCTTCCGGCCAAGATACTTGGACCAAAAAGATATTGGACAAACCCATAGGTCGGTATGACAAGCGGCGGATATTCAAAAAGACCGCTTTTAAAAGGGGTAAGTTCGCCGGCCAAATACAGGTAGCTTTTAAAGGCGGAAAATATTTCGTCCACCCACATTTCCCTGTAAATAACCAACGCGAAAACTTCCGCCAAAGCCAAAACCGTAAGAAAAATGGCGGCTAGGCGAAAAAGCGCGCGCTCCTCAAAAACTTTCTTAAAAAGATTTACCATACTTTAATTTTTCTTTCGCAAAACATAATATATAGTTTTACCGAAAAGTTCGCTTTCGGGGAGTACCTTTTTTATGAAAGAGATTTTCCGCAAAAACTCAAACGGGGGTTCCACGCCGGAAAACCCGATGGAAACGACTTCAAAATCTTGAAAAACTTTTTTAAAAACCAGTTTTGTAATTATGGTTATATGGCTATTTGACGACTTGAAACGGTACATATCGCCGGTACGCAGGAAATAAAATCGGTTAAGCAGGTTAAATATGTTTGGCATTGATAAAAGGATGTGTCCCCGGGGCACCAAAGCTTTTGCCGCCCGCTTCGCGAAAAGAGAAGGGTTATCAAGATGTTCAACGACATTCCAAGCGGTAATCACCTGAAATTTGCCTTCTTCAAACGGCCACGCGTCTTCTGCTTTAAGGGTTTCAAACGATACTTTTTTCCGTATGTCCGAGGCGATAAAATTTTCAGTATCAAGACCGAAAGCGTTCAGCCCGGGCGAAAAATTTTTCGCTTGTCGCAAAAAAAGACCGTTTCCGCTTCCGACATCCAAAAGGTTGGCCCCGTCAAAAAGAAACCTCTTTGTAAGGTTTAGGGCGACGCCTTCTTCCACTATTGAGCTTCCCTTTTTTATTGTCCAGTCTTCTTTAGTTCTTGCCATATTTGTTTAACAACGCGAGCCGAAGCGCCCCCGTCAAGCTTATAACACATCCTCTCTCTCATAATTTTTCTCTCTTCTTTAAGCAGACCTTCGTTCTCCAAGTATTTCTTTATAAATGAAAACAACTCTTCAAAAGAATAAGCGGTGGGCATAGCGCCGGTTTCTCTGACATGCTGAAAATGCAGAAAAAGCTCAAACCTTCTTATGGAACGGTGTCTTGGCCTCTTTATGTAGCCGTCAAAACCTATGGCCAGTATAGGTCTGTCCATTACGACCGCTTCAAGCGCCATGGTGGTAAATATCGCCAAAACTACCCTAGCACGCCTTATGATATTCGTAAAATGCACGCCTTCAGCAAAATCATTCCAAAAATCTTCCCCGTAAAACCTGACTTTGGGGTTATCCGCGAAACGCAGGTACTTTTTTTGGTCAAACTCTTTGTCCTTGCCGCGCCCACCGAGATACGGCCTTATCACCAAATACATATCTTTGCCGAATTTTTCTTCTTCTATCCATGAAATTATTTTTTCAATTATTTGAGGCTCGTCGGGACAATAAGCGCTGCCCGAAACGTATAAAAGATAATTTGCGTCTTTTGGCATGCTAAGGCGGCTTAAGACTTCTTCTTCCGGCAAGACAAATTTTTGGTCGGTTAAAAAGTCAAAATGCGGATAACCGACAATTTCCGTTTCCTTGTCTTTGTAAAGCTGATATTTTTTCGCGTTGGAAAGCATTTCTTCGCTTTGCACCAAGAGTTTGTCAGCGTGGAGAGGTAGATAATACTTATCCAAATGGTCCCAGCCAGCGGCCATGCCGAATGTAAATATGCCCTGTCTCTTGCACTCGGCTAGAAGCTCTTGGTCAAACCAGTCGTATAGGTGCGACGTAAAAACGACTTGCGGCTTGTATTTTTCCAGAATCTCCTTAAAAGGCCTTTCCTTAAAGATTTTAAAGAAGAGAAAGGGCACAAGTTTTAATTTAACGGCGGCTATTTTACCGAAAGTTACAGATACAATCCACTTGAAAAATGACAGCGCTCTGTTTCCGCCCGCGGGCGGCTCATCGGGACGCGTGCCCATGGTGGCCAAAAGTTTTGTAGTATCGGTGTATATAAGGTAGGAATAAAAAAAATAAAAAAGCTTGCCGAGCATCCTCCCTTTAGGCGAAGGTGCGTTCGCAGAGACCACATTTTCAAAACCATTGAAGTTTTTTGCAAGCTGGTTCTTGTACTTTTCAAAATCTTTTTTCTCGGTAAGAACCACAATTTCTATGTTTGGAACTCTTGACGCCAGAGAAAGAAGTTCTCCGAATACGCCTTTCGGACTAAAGAAAAGATTCCTCCAAACAGCCCTGTTTGAAAGAGTTATGATTATGGTTTTTCTGCCGTTTTTTGGGCTGCAAGACATATTATTTACAGAGAAAATTTTTTAATGCTTCGGCCACCCTTCGTCCGGAAAATCCATCGGTATATTCGCACTGTTCTTCAACGATTTTCCTCCTACCCTCTTTGTCTAAAGCAGGGTTTTTAAGATAGGAATTTATGGAATCCACGAATTCCTTTTTAGATTTTACGAGCTTTATGCCTCCAATGGCCTTCAGGAGCTTCAAATGATCCCAGTCAAAAAACCGCCTCGCGGAATTCCAATAATTATATTTTTGATGACCGTCAAATGCAATAGCAATCAGAGGCTTGTCCCAAATGGCCGCTTCCACGAAAAAAGTTGAGTACATACTTATCACAATATCGGCATGCGCCAGACTATTTGTAAGCAGAGAAAGAGCCTCGTCATTCATTTCCCATTCGCTTTTTCCCGCGCCTATCTCGGTCGTTGAGGATTCGCCCAGAAATCCGTACCTGTCTTTCATCTTTTGAAGTTTTTCTTGGGAAAAATCAAAGCGAGGATAGGGGCGCAAAAGCACTTCCGTTTTCTCTTGGATTTCGCCATTTGAAATGGCGCTATGCAAAATATCCACCACATCGCTGTCTATTTTAAGTCCCGCTTTCCCCGAAAACGCGTATAGTATGAGCTTCTTGCATGGGTCTCCCCCTATTTTCTTAAAGAAGTCGCCCCTTTTGAGCACTGCCTGCTTTTTGAAGTATCTGTCATATTGGACAATTCCCGTGATTTCAACCTTTTTTTCATCATAATCCGCAAATTTGACTGCTTGCTCTTTTATCTTTGATGTCTGCGCCAATAGTCTGTCGGGGAAAACCCTCAAAAAGGTTTTGCTGAAAAATGTGTCCCAGCTGAACACAAACCCGACGGTACGCACTCCGCGTCTTTTTGCTTCGCGCAACATAGAGTAGTCTTCCGCGAAAACAAGAGTCGGAGCGAAAGCCAAGTCCGGATTATATTTTTCAAAAATCTCGGCGAAATCTCTTGAGGAAAATACGGAGTAGACAAGTCTGATAAAGTTTCTCCATGGAGAGCCGAAACGCCCAAAAAGACGAAAAGTTTTTCGCATAATAAAAGTGGGCAAGCGCGATAAAAATTGCGTGGTTTTTCCTCGTCCTTCGCCGCTCATACGCCAAAGAGCGGTCTGGTGGTCAATTCTGGTGCGATTTGTTACGATACTTGACTGCTCCACAAACTGAAAAATTTTTTCAACCAAGGATTCACGGACTTTCGGCACGGCATCCACCAATACGTTTGGAAAATTAAATTCCCTTTTATAATAAGCGACTTTGCTTTCATCGGTAAGAAGAACGATACGAACGGAGACATTTTTTTGCAAGAGTGTAAAAGCTTCCGAGCGCAGGAAGTTTCTGGCGAAAAAGTTACTGCTTACCGGAATTAATATGGTCTTTGTCATTTTTTAAAACGCGAAGTTTCCTTGCCAAAAAATCAAAATTAAGACTGCCTTAAAGCGATGTCCACCAATCCAAGTTTTCGCAAAAGTTCTTCCGCAAGCCTCTTTCCGCTTTTACCGTCCGCGTGAGAAAACCACATAGCTCTGGCATAAGCCCGTCCATTCGCCTGCTCCCGCGGATTGTTCAAAAAACGCTTCAATGTCCTTAAAAAATCCTCCGACGATTCGCTTATATGGATGCCCCCCGTATTCGCGAGTTTTACGATATGGTCGTCGGCAAACCGCCAGACGGTCTCCCAAAAAGGCCTCGGTGTCGGATAAAAATTTACCGCGATAACCGGACGGTCCACAAGTTGAGCATCCAGAGCTACTGAAGTCGGTCCTGTCACGACTGCGTCCGAATAATACAGTTCTTCAATAAGACGAGTATCGTCTTCAAGCCCTATTTCGTTGTCTCCGTATTTCCCCTCTTTGAAAAATACACCCGGCCTGTCGTAAATCATATTTGGCGGCTTTTGAAAACCTTCCATAGTCACCTTTTTTTCCGGAGGAAATCTTACTATAACCCGAACATCTTTCATCAGCGCGAGATGCTCCAATATATGCCTATCCACGTCATTTCGGCGTATCAAAGCGTCGCTTATAGGAGCAAAAAGCACGATTTTCTTGCCGTCCATCGGCAAACCGAACTCCTTCAAAAATTCTTCTTTTGTCTTCACTGGACTTGTCGCATATCTGTCATAGTGCGGATTACCCGCGACAACAATCCTTTCTTCGGGAAAACCCTGAAGTTTTACAGCTTCTTTTTTTATCTCATCGGAACCGACAAACAGGCAATCCGGAAAAATCCTTAAAATCCTAAGGGAGAGGTTGTCCCAAGAGCGAACCATTCCGACAGTCTTTATATGTAGGTCTTTTGCGTCCCGCAAAAGACCTACATCATTTTCATTTTGGACATCGGTTGAAAACACAAGATCCGGCTTATATTCGCGCAAGAACGGAAGAAAAAAACCTTTCGGCGAAAAGCGGCTATCCAGAAAGCGGGCGAATTTTCGGACGAAAAAAAATCGTCCAAACTGTTCTATGAACTTCACCGCCAAAAACCTGAACCTCTTTTTGTTTAAATAAAAGTTATAATTTTTTAAATTTTTCGCGCTCTTTGTGTTGAAAATAAATATGGCGAGCTTCTTGAAAAAAAGTCCGCGCTTGGTCGCGGATGCCCTATAAAGAGAGGCACCGTGGACGGATATTTTTTCACCGCCGAAAGTTTTCTCAAAATAATCCTTTTTGTAGTCCGGCACAATTAAGACAATCCGCAGAGACGGATTGTTTTTTAGTCTGTTTAACGCGCCGGTGAGGAGAATGTTTCTGGATATGTGAGGATGGAAGCTTGTGATGGCTAAAGTCTTGAGGGCTTCTGACATACGAGTATTCTAAAGTAAAATCAGCCCTTTAGCAACTAAAACACAGTTTTTGCCGACGCTATGAAAATGCGCAAAATGTGCAAAGCGGGAGCTTGCACATTGAAACGTGTGGTGTAATTAAGATTGGCGCAAACCCCAATAAACCCTTTGCTTAAGCAGTAAAAAACGGCTAATACTGACTAGTATTAGCCGTTTTTTGATGCGGATATAATATGGAATTGAGGAATTCTTATGACGGATGATTTATAAATCCCTCCCCACCGGGACAGATGGGCACCATCACTCCCGTTGGTGGGAGTGATGGTGCCCATCTGTCCCGAAAGCGATACTCCCTTCCCGCGCTACGCCGAAGCGAGCGAGGCGAGTACAGAAGGAAGAGAAAGAGTATGAGGAGTCGCGGGTTCAATATGATGCCTTGGCGTCATTAAAAACACTGAGCATCTCATTGCTATATTTTTCCCAGCTTATGTTGTCTTCCACAAACTCTCTGCCTTTAACTGACAATTCGGCGTACAAGCCCTTGTTATCGCGCATTTTTAAAATCGCTTCCGCTATTTTTTCAGGCGACTTGGCCGACACTATCATAGCGTTTTTTTCATCATCCAGAATCTCCGAAGCGCCGGAGGTTTCTGAAACCACCGTTGGAAGTCCGGATGCGAGGGCCTCAAAGACGGCTATTCCGAAGCTTTGCATATGGCTTGCAAACACGAAAACGTCCGCGTCTTTGTACTCGGCTTTGAGTCTATCCTCGCCGACCTCGCCCAAAAGACTCACAGACGATTGAAGCGACATTTGGTCCACCAAAGAGAGAATTTTAGCGGCGTATTTTTTATCCGATTTTACGCTTCCGACTATATTCAGCCGCGCTTTTATGCCAAAACCCGCGAGAATCGGAAGAGCTCTTATAATGTCTTCAAAACGGCGGTGGGCAAAGAAAATGCCCGTTGATAAAATTTTCACTTCCCGCGGAAACTCTATTCTCTTTTTAAATTCAAAATCGGAAATATGAAGACCGCTTCTTACAATCCTCGCGTCTTTGCCGAAATACTTTTTTACCCAAAGAGCGTCTCTATTATCCAGAACCGCTATCCTGTCTTGCTTAAGAATAAAAAACTTCAAGTCAATCCAGTCAGAGATGCCATAAAGAAATTTTTTAAAAAAACCGAGACGCAAACTCTGGTCAACCGCTTGTGCCCTCTCAAAAGAGGCGAGTTTTGTAGGCATATCATTTAGCATCCACACGGAAGGTATATTCTTTACCCTTCTTTTGTATTCAGCCGCCACCTTAAAAGCGGCTTCTCCATGAGGATTTAAGATGTCCGTGTCGGGCGCGATTTTAAGCGCAAGTTTTCCGGCCATACTCCATTCCTTAAGTTGAAGTCTGACATAATAAGGCAAAAATCGGCTTTTTTCATAACCGTCATCGGACAGGGATGTGACTTTTACGCTTTTCGGAATTATATGAGTTTTTGACGGGTCGTACGCAAAAGTATACAACGTAGGAATATGTCCGAAATCCGCGAGCGTCTTGGCAAGTTCTATCGCTTGCCTTTGAGCGCCGCCAAAAGTATTTAAGCGTCTGATTATGATTGCGATTTTCATTTTTGAAGCGTTACCACTATGTTTTCCGCCGGAAAAAGTCGGGACAAAAATGTGGACTCGTAAATATATTGCGTCCGCGTAGATTTGTTCACAAAAAACGACACAAATCGGTTGTAAAAAAATAAGCGGGCACTTCTTTCAAAAGTGATTTTTTTTTCGCGCATTTTATCAAAAGCGAAACCGAAATAGTAACCTCTTCCCTTAATTGCGCTCTTAAGAAAAAAATCAAAAGTTCTGACGGCAAAAAAATTCCTGTGAGTGGGGTCCGTATAAGCGTTTTTTGAGGTAAAGTGAGGTACGCGAACAGAGATAAGGCCTCCCTTTTTCAAGATTCGGTGCAAATCCGAAAGAAGCGGCGACAGATTTACATGCTCAAGCACGTCTTGGCAAAGGATTTCGTCAAACACTTCATCTTCAAACGGCAGAGGTAAAACGTCCAAATTGTGCGCCACGTCAACACCCGGCAAACTCGCCGAGTCCAGATTTACCCATCCTTGCTTTACGTCCATACCGCACCCTAAATTTAGTTTTTTCATATGGAAGAATTATACAACAAAACATATTCGTCAATCTTCTTTTGCCAGTCAAAACCTGCGGCGAATTCGCGCGAAAACGCGCTCATTTCCCCGCGGAGCTTTTCATCGCCCAATATCTTTATTGCCGCGTTCGCCGCACCCTGTTCGTCCGTCTCTTTTACCAAAAAACCGTTCCTGCCTTCCGCCATGGCATCGGAGACTCCGCAATCCAGACTGCCCACGACAGGAAGCCCGGAAAGAGCGGCTTCCAAAAAAACCATCCCGAAACCCTCCACGTCGTAACCTTTGTTTTGAGATATAAGCCAAAACAGAGAAGCGTTTTTGTACCAAAGGTATAAAACAGCCCTGTCGTCCACGTCGGTTACAAAATGCACACTGTTCTTTATGCCGAGCTCTTCCACGAGACTTTGCAATTTGTTGAAATACTTTTGAGTGTACTTTTTCCCCACGATTACGTAGTTTAAATTCGGAAACTTTTCAACTACGCGGACAAAAGCCCTGATGCTTACTCCGAAACCCTTTCTCCAACGAAGACTGCCGACACTTAAAACATAGGGCAGTTTTTTTGAAATTACCGCCGGTACCTTTTCTTTGACTTTCTCTATCTCTTTTGCGTCTATCCCGGGTGTGATGACCGAAATATCAAGGGTCGGCGCTTTTTTCAAAACCTCGTCTCTTACAAAACAGCTTATTGCCGTAGTCCGGTCAAAACTTTTAAGAATAAATCCGACAATGCTTCCATACCACTTATGGAGAGGGAGGATGGAACCAGTACCGACAAATGTTAAAACTTTACGCTTCTTTAAACCCAGTGTGGCTAAAAAAGCGGCGATGGCGTAAGGGTAGGTGTCAAATGTATGCACAATGTCCGCCTCACGCGAAAGGTTTCTCAAACGAAAGACCGTGTGAAAGAAACGGAATAGCCCGAAAGACATAAAGGATTTTTCGTAAGGAAACTTGGCGACAGACATTTTTGTCGCGACTGTTACGGTGTACCCTCTTTGCCTTACGCCTTCAATAATATTTCTGGCAAAGACGCCGGCGCCGTAATCATGTCCCAGACTGTGTGTTATGAAAAGAATTTTCATTGCAAAGATGTGATAACTTTTTTAAATTCTTCGGCGGTTTTCCTCCAGTTAAATTCCGCCGCGCGGGCTTTGCCTAACACGGAAAGTTTTTTGGGAAGCTTTTCGCTTTCGGCCAGCTTATCATAGGCAGACCTGATTTCATTTACATTTGAGGGGTTTACCAAAAGAGCCGCGCCTCCCGCGACTTCAGAGAGCGAAGAAGCGGCCGAAGTTATAACCGGAAGTCCGCAAGCAAACGCCTCCAAAATGGGAAAACCGAAACCTTCCACGAGACTTGGAAAAACCAGAGCATAAGCTTTTTTATAAAGAAAGGACAGTCTTTCATCGGACACAAAACCTGTAAAAATTATGTCTTTTTCGGCCTGCGCGTATTTTACCATTTTGGAGACGCGTTCTCCGTATCGCCCTTTTAAACTGCCTGCTACAACCAGCTTGAATCCTTTATCGCGAGCTTCAGATTTTAGAAACCCTTCAATTATATTATGCACATTTTTCCGCTCCTTGACCGCCCCCACAAACAGAAAAAATTTGTTCGGTATCGGCATCTCGCCCGAAGGCAGAGAACAAATGTCCGTAAACCCTGGATAAATAACCGATACCTTTGAAGAGCTTATGCCGAAAATTTGGAGCGTTTCTTTTTTTGTCTCGCGCGATATTGCCACGATTTTTGAAGAAACTCTAAGAGATATTTTGTGGACAAGTTTGGTAATTCTCTTTTTCAAAAAATCCAAAACTCCTTCAGAAGAAATTCTTAAATAAGCGAAATCAAGGGCGATGACGATTGACTTTTTCACGCCGCAAAACAGAGGCACGACCGGCGTATTAAACAAATACACATCGGCTTTCGGCCCGTATTTGACCGCCGAGCGCATCCAACCTCTCTGTCCCCTTTCATAATAGACGCGAAAATTTTCCGATGTTATAGGCAGAGGATTTTTCGGCGCCTTTTTCAAGAAAACCACGTAATCTCTCGTCCTGTCAGATTCTATAAGAGACTTGGTGAGAAGAAGGATGAAGCGGGAAAGACCCGCGGGCGCGTCCTCGTCAAATGGATGCAAAAATATTCCGACTGTTTTACCGCCGGGCAAAGAAGAAATACTGCTAATAAACTCCTTTACTGATTCCGCCCTTTTTTTCCAACTGAAACCTTGAACCAAGTTGTAAGCGCTTTCTGTCCTCTGAAAATTGTCTTCGCGAACCGCTCTTTCCACGGCTTTAACCAGACTCTCCGTATCGTCAGGTTCATAGAAAAGGACTTGGCCTTCAGTTACTATTTGCCGTATTGCTGGAGTATTTCCCGCGATGACCGGTCTTTTGGCCGCCATATACTCAAAAAGCTTCATCGGAGAAGTATAGTAATACGAGTATTGGTTTTCTTTCGTACCTAAGACGACCGAAGCATTTGCTACAGACATCCAAAGAGGCATTTCCTCATAAGGTCTCGTTCCCAGACAGACTACATTTTTCGGTATTTGCTTTCCATAAGACGCGCTCTTAAGCTCGCCTTCGGTGCTTCCGACCACATAAAAGACTATGTCGGGAGATGCTTTTCCCGCAGCTTCAGTCAGAATCTGCATACCTTTCCATTTGTGAAACTTGCCGGAATATAACACTACTTTTTTATCAATCGGCAGACCTTTAGACCGCCGAAAGGCCTCTACCCTACCCCCGTCCACATTGAAAAATTGCAAGTCAATTCCGTTCGGATGGACGATTATCCTTGACCTTGAGATAGAGAAAGTTTCCGCAAGCTTTTCTTTTATAAGATTGTTTATGGTAACGACTCCGCTCACGCGCCAAAACAGCCAACGATACGTCCATTTCCTTTCCTTGGCATCGTGGATTTCCATAAAGTATGGCACGAAAAGCAAAGGCAAAAGAAGAAAAGAAAACTGATCCATATCTATCGTATACACGACAAACTTTTCGCCGCGAACTTTTTTCCATAAAAGATAGAAGAAAGACGACACCATAAAAGAAGCGGAGGAGAGCACAAAACCGATTTTGCCAAGTAGATACATATCCAAAACAGGAAGTCTCTTTTCCGGCAGGTCTGGGTCCAACTTGTCATAGTCTTTACAGCTTTTCAAAACATTTTGTCTTTTTGGCAAAACCAGCACATATTCCAATCCTGAAAGAGAAAAAGCTTCGCACATTTTGGCGAGCTGTATTCCGTGCGCCCTCTCCGAAGGCATACGAGCATTTGCAACGTAGTAAATCTTTAGCATTAAAATTTAAAAATGTTGACACTAAATCAAAGTTCCTCAAAAAGCGACTTTAGACGTTCCGCGAGAATCTCAAGACTTTCTTCAAAAGCCGCTCTCTCTCTGAGCTTTACGCCCCACCTCTCTTTCTGGTCTTCTGAAGCAGACAGAGCGAAACGAATCTTTAGAGCAAGCGAATTTTCGCTGTCTTCTTCAAAAATAAGCTCTTTCGGCACAATGTCCTTGAAGGCTTCGCTTGAAACCACAACCAAAACGGCGCAGGAGGCCGCCTCCAGCACGGTCTTGTCGTAGTTGCCCTTGGCAGTCAGATTCACAAGAAGAGAATGTTTTTTGATTAAGGTCGGAGTTTCCGTGTTTGGCAGACTGCCGACAAATTTTACCCTTAAACCCAAGTTAAAACCCTCAACCATTTTTTTGAGCTTCTCTTCATAGGCGAAGTCTTTTTCCAGGGCTTTTCCCGCGACAGTAAGAGACACGGGAAAATTTTCTCTGGCTAAAATACCTATAGCTCGTATTAAAACATCCACTTTTTTGATTGGAGCTATCCTTCCAAGATATAAAACCGCGTTCGGCTCCGGCGCGTTTCCGCTTCCCCTGGGAGAAAATAGTTTTATATCAATTCCGGCGGGCATTCTGCGCGATTTGTAAGTGCCGGCGGTAAAAGCGTAAGGCGAGGTGTGACACACGGCAGAGGAAAGCTTCATAGCCAGTCTAACCTTGGCAGACCCGACCGTATGGTTGTACCAGAAGACGACTTTTTTGCCCATAAACCGCCAGATTGTTCCGGCAAGTATCACGTATTCGCTATTCATATGGACAAAGACCGCGTCATAGCTTTTACGAAGCTTTATGACCAAAACCAGAAAACGGAATGAATACTTAACGCGTGAAAGAATTTTTTGTAAAATTCCGAGGCGAACACCTTTTTCTTTTTCCTTTCCCAAAGAAAAAATAGCGGTATTTTTCGGCAGAGAGTGTTCACCTACTCTAAGGGCAATGACGGAAAATCCTGAGAAGGTTGAGGAAAAACGAATAGCCCAGCCATGGAAAAAGCCGAGCACATCGTCATTTTTGTCAAGGACTTGGGTTATTGCAAGTATTCTCATTTGTTAAAACTATACCACGTATTTACCGCAATTTCCAGTCCCTCTCTGTACATCTTCAGATATTCCTCTTTTGAAGACGGGTTAAAACTTTTCAGATTTTTTTGGCCATTTTGAACGATTTCTTCACGCAGACTGTTGTCTTCTATAAACCAAGCTATACCCTTTGAGAAACACTCCGCGTCAGATAGACCGCATATAACCGAAACTCGCGCGCCGGACAGAAGCTCTGGCGCTATGCCGGCGTCCGTGGAAATCGCCGGACAACCCGCGGAAATCGCTTCCGCCAGAGCCAGACCATAACCTTCGTAAAACGACGTTTGGAGAAAAAGATTCGCGGTCTTGTAGTAAGACACGGGGTCATCTGTCCATTCTTCAAAGACAACGTTATTTTTCATCCCAAGTTTCAAAACGGCAAGTTTCAAGATTCTTCTTTGCGGACCAGATCCTACGATGACAAGACCAGCGCGAGGATATTTTTTTATCGTTTCAAAAAACGCTTTTATCGCCAGCTGGATATTTTTTTCTTCCGAGAGTCTTGAAAGAGAAAGTGCGATAAAATTGAATTGGGGGTACTTCTTGTGAAGGTCGGTTGACACCGGAGTATCTTGCATCTTTTTTGTGTCAACGAAAATCGGCAAGGTTTTTATTCTTGACTCCAAAATCCGAAGTTTCGGGTCTTGCGCCAGAGAGTTTTTTATCCTTTCTGACACGGTTCGTATGCCGCTTGAGTATGGCAAAATCTTTTTTGCCATATAGACCCGAATTTTGTTTAAAAAAACCCCCTTCCGAAAATATGGATTGAGAAAGTCCGTATGGACTTGCAGGTGGAGAGGTAGATTAAATTTTTTTGAGAGTCTACGGCCGACATATCCGGTCTCAAAAGGGTCTTGGCATGTTATGACAAAGTCTTC
>JAUYJM010000009.1 GCA_030689285.1 bacterium | reverse complement strand
TACTCTCTATGCGGTCGTCGTTCATATGGGTGTCCATACAAACGCCAGTATGAACTATCCGCTCCAAAATGAGCTTTCGGGCTCATTTTGCGTGAGAACGCCTCATCATTTCGGTATCATTTTGTATGAGAGAAGTCTCAGGATTGCATATATGGGATGAAAGTGTAGAATATATATAATGTATGCCATAGCAAAACAAAAGAGTGTAAGGGAAAAAATTTGGCACCACGAAAAAAAAGCTCCTAATTCAGTATCGGGGTTTACTTTAATAGAACTTTTGGTCGTAATCGCCATTATCGGCTTGCTTTCTTCGGTGGTGCTATCCAGCTTAAACAGCGCGCGAGAAAAGGCCAGAGACTCTAAGAGAAAGTCTGATATAGAGCAGATAGCAATAGCCCTCCAGTTAAGTTACGATAAAGACGACTCTTATACCCAGCCGGAAAATTGCAACGGCGACACCAGCACCGGCGCTTGTGGGGGCTCAGGAGGGGGCTGGGGGTCAAACAGCGACCTTCAGGATATCGTATCGGACGGATTTATGTCTTCTCTCCCCGTTGACCCATTGAATGATAGCTCATTCTATTATACCTACGAGCCATGGAATGCCAACCAAATCGGCCAAGGAGAAGAAGCCGGGCAATATTACACTTTATGCGCTATAAGACTGGAATCCGGCGGGTCTTTTTGTAAAAGTGTTACTCCATAAGCAAAAAGTGGCTGAATTTTCATTAAGTCAGGACTTACTGCAATTTGTTGCTTTTCTTATTCCTCATTTTCTACTCGCCTCGCCAACCCGCGCTACGCCGTAGGCTTCGGCGTGGCTACGCCGAAGCGTAGTTACGCAAGACGAGCGAGGCGAGTACGAGAGGGAGAAATAAGATTAGGTGCGTAAGGTCCTACAAATGTCAGTCAATGTCGGTCTAAGCTCTTTAGGGACTACGCAAGTTCTTTCGCTTTCTCGGCAATAATGCTCACCTCGCCGTTTCTATTTGAAACGCGTCCTTTTATTGCCACACATTTGTCCGCCTTCAATATATTCTTAAACTCCGCGAGCACCCTCGGAAAAATCACAACCTCTATGGCTCCGGTAAAATCGGCAAGCCGCGCAAAGGCCATTTGCTCGTTTTTCTTGGTAAGTATCGGCTTCATTTCTTCTATAATCCCTCCTATAACGGTTGTCATTCCTTCTTTGGCTTCTTCCTTTATTTTTTTTATGTTGTCTTCACGTTTTCCCAAAACGGCGCGGTATTTATCAAGCGGATGGCCGGAAATATAAAGTCCTAAAAGCTCCTTTTCCCATGAGAGTTTCTCAGACTGCGAGGCCATCGGAGAGTCCTTAAGGACAATATCGTCGCTCTGGCCTTCAGGCAAAGAACCGAAAAGCGAGTCTTGGCTTCCATCCGCTTGAGCTTTTTCTTTGTGGAATTCCAGAATTTGTTCCAAATTTGCAAACATAACTCCTCTGTCCGCGAAGGCGTCCACCGCGCCGGCTTTTATAAGAGCTTCAACGGACTTCTTGTTTAGATTTTTGTCTTTAATGCGCGACAAAAAATCGCCCAGCGACTTAAACTTTCCATTTTCTTCGCGTTCTTTAATTATCGCGTTTGCGATTCCTTCCCCAAAGTTTTTAATAGTCGTCAGTCCAAAGCGGATACGGTCAGAAGAGTCAGCGTTTAGCGTATAGCGTTCAGAAAGATGTTCGGGGTTTAATGTATTATGTTTGGGATTTGGAATTTGTTTGGAACTTGTTTCTTGGAGCTTGGAATTTTCCAGTTTTACTACGGTAAAGCCGGAGTAACTTTCATTGATATCTGGCGGCAACACCGGTATTCCCATTCTGTCGCATTCGGCGATGATTTCTCCGATTTTATCAATGTCTCCGGAATCAGCCGTTAAAACCGCTGACATATAAATAGCTGGAAAGTTTGCTTTCATATACGCCGTCTGATACGCTACTTTGCCATAGCTTGCGGCATGGGCTTTATTGAAACCATAGGCGGCAAATGGCTCTATAAGACTCCAAAGTTTATCCCCTTTTTCTTTAGACAGTTTCCCAAAACCCATAAACCCGTCAATGAGCTTTCTTTTCTGCGCCTCCATTTCTTTGGGAATTTTTTTACCCATAGCTTTTCGCAGTTTATCTACCTCAAGCCACGAGTATCCAGCGAGCTTGATGGCGAGCATAAGCACATCATCCTGATAGGTTATAACACCGTACGATTCGCTAAGAATGTCTGACATTCTTGAATCAAGATATTTCACAAGCCGAGGATTGTGCTTTCTTTGAATGTATTCGGGAATAGACTCCATGGGTCCCGGACGATAAAGCGCCACCATAGCGTTTATATCGTGGATGTTGTTTGGTTTTAGGTCCTTTAGAAACCGCGTCATACCGCTTCCGTTTAGCTGAAAAAGTCCGCCGGTCTCGCCCAGAGCAAGCATTTCAAAAGTTTTCTTGTCATCCACGGGCACGTTTTCAATGTCTATTTTTACTCCTTCCATTTTTTCCGTCAAAGCCACTGCTTCAGCCAGAATTGACAGATTTTTTATTCCCAAAAAATCAAACTTTAAAAGTCCCGCGTTGTTTTCGTCTATGGAGTACATATCGTACTGGGTGATGACTTTGCCTTCGCCCTTGGGGTCAAGCTGAAGCGGAGTAACTTCTGTAAGAGGAACGGGAGAAATGACTACTCCGGCGGCATGGACTGAAATATGTCTGGCACAACCTTCAATTTTTCTGGCCGTGTCTATTATCTCCCGTGCGTCTTTTTCCTTTTTGTAAATCTCCTTAAGTTCGCCGACAATTTCGAGCGCCCTGTCTATGGACATTGGAAACCCTTGGGAGCCCATCGGTATGAGCTTTGCGATTCTGTCTCCCACGCCGTACTCAAATCCGAGAGCGCGAGCCACATCACGCACACTGCCACGCGCCATCATAGTGCCGAAAGTCCCGATCTGCGCCACAAAAGTTCTGCCGTATTTTTCCTTGGCATATTCAATCATTTCGTCCCTCCTGTTATCGGCATAGTCCATATCTATATCCGGCGCCGAAGGCCTCTCGGGATTTAAAAACCTTTCAAATGGAAGTTTGTATACTATCGGGTTTACATTCGTAATTTTGGCAAGATAAGTAACCAAAGAACCGGCAACCGACCCTCTGATCGTGGTTAGGATTCCTCTTTTATGCGCTTCTCGTATCAAGTCTCCAACCACCAGAAAATATGGCGCGTAACCCTTCGCTTTTATAACCGACAGTTCATACTCAACCCTCTCCAGTGTCTCTTTGCTTCTCTCAACGCCGCGCGAATCAAAACCCTCAAAAACGACTTTCCTAAGTTCATCGTCATAAGAAAGCTTGCTTTCTACTACATAATTTGGAAAAAGCCAATTACCGAGTTCCAGATTCAAGTCGCACATCTCCGCTATCTTTATCGTATTTTTGAGCGCGTCTGGAATATCTTGAAAAAGATTTATTGCCTGTTTTTGGCTTATAAACGAAAAGTCAGCGGCCTCTCCTCCCTCGCTTATGTCGGAAAGCTCACGGTTGCTCATAACCAAAGTCAGAGTGTTTCTGGCTTTCCTGTCTTCGGGAGATAGGTAATATACGTCTTGAGAGGCCACAAGAGGCAAAACATTGTCTTTGGCGAAAGAGACGAGTTTCTCCATCGTTTTTTCGTGACCGTCTATTTCCGGATGCCGCGTAATTTCAAGGAAAAAATTTTCTTTGCCGAATATCTGTCTGTACCAATTCGCGATTTGGACCGCCTTTTCAAAATCGTCAATTTGCAAGCTTTTTACGATTTCAGAACTGAATGAAGGAGAGATAGCGATAAGACCTTCAGAGTACTTTTCCAAAAGCTCGCGGTCAACGCGCGGCTTGTAGTAAAAGCCCTCCAAATGCGAGTCGGTGACGAGTTTTATGAGATTTTTATAACCTTGCTGATTTTTCGCGAGAAGTATAAGACGCGTGCGGCGATTGTCTATTCCCGCCTGCTTATCATGCCGAGTGCGCGCCGCAACGTAAGCATCAATGCCTATGAGCGGTTTTATGCCTTGTTTTCCGCATTCTTTGTAGAATTCTATGGCGCCATAGAGGTTTCCGTTATCCGTAAGAGCAAGAGCGGTCTGTCCGTCATCTCTAGCCGCCTTGACAAGCTCCGGAATTTTCGGAAGGCCGGAGAGAAGCGAATAATGGCTATGAGTATGGAGATGCGCAAATCCGGACATTGCATCAGTATAACAAAAAACCGGCGAGAATAAATCTCGCCGGCGCTCATTATTAGAGGTCAATCGTCAGATTTCAAGCCGTCCATTTCGGCTATTAAAGGTAAGTCTGCGGGCCATATCGGCAAGCAATCTGGTTGCGACCATAAAAAACACGGTTGGAACTTGGCCCGAAAGTTCAAAGTGATGAATGCATCGCCTAACGTACCCGTCATTTAGGTATTCCGCTTGAAAGTTTTTGCGAAACAGCGCCACCGCTTCATTTAGCGGAGTTTCAAGGACCTTCTTTTTATGACGGCTCCCGAACCGACAACCCTTATACAACTTGTCGTTGTTGAAGGACAAGTCAATCAACATTTTGTCTTCTTCCACAAGTTTCCTTTCGTTGAATTTCCGCTGGCCAGAATAACACAAAAATCAAAAACGCGCAAACTTATTCCAGGTAACTCTCCACACCCCCCGATGAATGGTTTTAATTCTCCCTTTTGTACTCGCCTCGCCGAATCCTACGGCGTAGCGCGGGAAGGGAGTACCCGAGTCGGCGAGCCCCGTTAGAAACTTCGCTTCTAACGGGGCTAGGGGGAGGGATTTATTCTCCCATGCTCCCCTGCCAGAGGGGTGAGGAAGCGAACACTTGGAGCTTCCGCAAGGCCGGAGCGCGACGGCGCGAGGCAGGGTTGAAAGATTTTTCCAGCCAGAAAAATACTTTTGACCTCCCGAGTCAGCGAGCCCCGTTAGAAACAAAGTTTCTAACGGGGCGAGGGTGAGGGGTGGGAGTAAAGGGAGCACTGCATTCTTATGCAGGAGGGATTTTCATCCTCCGTCACATAAGAATGTGACACCCCTTTGCGCCACCGCTAAAGCTCTGGCGGCACGCGGTAGGAAAGGGGGAATAAGAGGTGTGGACAGTTACTATTCCAAGATAACTCTTGATTATTTTCTTCTGGTGTTATTTTTTATATATCCAATGTCGCTTTCGTGGCGTTTGACTGAATGAAAGACTTTCTTGACGGTACATCCGTACCCATCAAGATGTCAAATACCTTGTCTGCTTCGTTAGCATCCTCTATGGTTACCTGTTTTAAAATTCTTTTTTCGGGATCCATCGTTGTCTCCCAAAGCTCTTCAGGATTCATTTCGCCCAGACCTTTGTATCTTTGCACCTGTATTTTCTGCGTTTTTCCTTTTGCCGCCGATGCGTCTTCTTCCCCTTCTGCCATTTCCTCTGTGCCATTTGAAGGTTCTCGGTCGTCGGTTCCTTCCGTTTCTTCCTCCTCCTTTACTTCAATTCCTTCTCTCTCATAGAAAGAACTTTTTTCCTCTTCGGTAAAAAAGTAAAAGACTTCTTTGCCTCTTTTTATTTTATAAAGCGGCGGTTGAGCTATATATATAAAGCCCCCCTCAATAAGCGGCTTGAAGTACCTGTAAAACAGAGTTAGAAGCAAAGTGCGTATATGCCCGCCGTCCGTATCGGCATCCGTGGCGATTATAATTTTGTGATAGCGAAGTTTTGATACGTCAAACGTGTCTCCTATGGCGGTTCCGAGCGCGATAACCAGAGATTTTATTTCCGCAAAGCCGAGAATTTTGTCCAGCCGCGCTCTTTCCACGTTTAAGATTTTACCTTTAAGAGGCAGTACGGCTTGAGTTCTTCTGTCCCTTCCCATTTTTCCGGAATTATGAACAAATACCCCGCTCGCAAGGGCGAAATTGTGAGTTTGTGGGACCTCAATGTCGTACACATCTATTTTCTTAGAAAGAACTTCAACCTTTTTAATCCTATGGTTAAAATTCATGATTGCCTCCTTAAAAGCGTTCTCGTTTCCTTCAAAGAACCTATTGCAAATAGTTTCAAAACGGATTAAGGACTTATCGTTTTTCTCCCTGCGAAGCTCATTATAAGAAACCTCATCAACAGCTCCTTTTCTTTTATATATTTCATACAAGGAGGCAAGCGCCTTATTAAGATACGTGCGAGCATATGCAATTTTTCTTTTTGCCCTAAACTCCGGAGTCCACTGTTTTTTAGTTTCCTCTCTTCGCCATCTAATTAAAGACTCGTCTTTCCATTGCGTTTCCGATAAGTCCTTCAAGAATTTTTTATGTTCGGGATGATCCTCAAAGAATTTAGTCACGCGTTTTGACTGTTTGACTTTATTTTCACCCAAGGACCAGTATTTTTTCTGTTCTTTATTTAGACGCTTGTTGTTCTCTTCACGATATTGCTCGTTGTTTTCGTAAAATTCAAGGAATTTAGCGGTCATGAATTTTTTATATTTCGGATTTTCCCACTGCTTTTTCGCTCGCTCGCTCAAGAGCTCACGCACTTCCGGTTTTAGCATCACTTTGCTTATTTTTTCGCGATATTCAGAGGTCTGTCTGATTTTTCGGCATTTTTCCTTCACATCAGCACGATGGATTGTCTCTTCAAGGCATGTCGTGTGATACCAAAAATGAGCCCAGTGATCCATACGAACCAGATTATCGGGATGATTGTTTAATTTATTGAAATCTTTATGGTGGATGACAGTATTCTTTTCCTTGACGTATGTTTCCCGTCCCAAATTGTAATCATCAGAAAGGACATGAGTAAATTTCCAATGAGAATTTTCTGGGTTTAGAACCATTTCATAGCCCTTTATTGTAATCCTTCCGCGAATTTCGGAAAGTTTACGAACGAGAGGCATAAGAGAGTCATCTTCCGTTAAGTTTATCGCCTGTTTGTATGAACCGTCTCTAATCATAAATCTATGTTCCGGAGTACATATAATCTCTTCTCTGTTATCCAGAATGACTTTTACAACTTCAGCATTTTGTTTGGTAACCCTCGGATGCATAATGGGTGCTATCTTTATATCTTGAGAATCAATCGTATAGCAAAAATTCTGTTTACCCTCTTTATGCTCTTCAATTAACTCCTTAAATGAAAGATTTCTCCCATCAACAAGAGCGACTTTTGTATCACCGTCAAAACATCCACCGGCCGAATCTCCCTCCACTATAAAGAGTTCGGACTCCGATGCATTTTTCGTCTCACAGTCGGCCAGTTTGCCGGGCAGTGTCATTCCTTCAAGCGCCCCTTTTCTAAGGACGCTGTCTTTTGCCGCCTTGGCCGCTTTTCTAGCTTTGAGAGCAAGGAGGGCTTTTCCTATAATGGCCCGCGCGTCTTCAGGATTCTCTTCAAGAAATCCGGAGAAAGCGTCACCAAAAACGGCAGTCACGGCTCCTTGCGCCTCTACACTGCCTAGCTTTGCTTTTGTCTGCCCTTCAAATTGAATCTCCCTAAGTTTTACGGATATAACGGCAGTAAGTCCCTCAAGCACGTCATCTCCAGTAAAGTTTTCCTCGCTTTCCCTTACTACGTTATTTTTACGAGCGTAGTTGTTCAATGTCCGAGTAAGAGCGGTTTTAAAACCTGTCAAGTGCGTTCCCCCTTCAGGATTTGCGATGTTGTTTGCAAACGCCATAATCCGCGAGGATATGTCGTCTACATATTGCAAAGCCACTTCCACAGATTCCACTCCTTCGCCCGCTTTTTCAATATAAAAAATTTTCTTATGGACAGGTTTCCACAGCTGATTGTAAAATTTAACCAATGATAAAAGCCCTCCTTCAAAACAGAAGGATTGCGATTTAGCGTCTAGGCCGAGCTCTCGGAAATAAAAAATACTGTCTGTTCCTCCGTCTTCAAGCTGCAGTTCCCGAGCATCAATTACTGAAATACGGAGACCTTTTACAAGATATGCTTGCTCTCTCATATGAGAGACAATTCTGTCAAAATTGAATCCTATCTCTTTAAAAATCTGTTCGTCTGGCTGAAACGTGACGATGGTTCCTTGTTTGTCGCTTTTGCCGACTTTTTTAACCGTCGCGTCTTTCTTGCCACGCGTGTACTCTTGCGTGTACACACCGCCATCTCGGTGCACCGTGACTTTCATATGGACGGATAGAGCGTTTACGACAGAAGCGCCGACTCCGTGAAGTCCTCCTGAAACCTTGTATCCTTCTCCTCCAAATTTACCTCCGGCATGGAGAGTAGTCATAATCGTCTCCAAAGCGGAAACTTTTGTCTGTTTGTGAGTATCTACGGGAATACCGCGACCGTTGTCCGCAACCCTCACGCGGTTATCCGGCAAAAGAACGATTTCCACATCATTGGCAAAACCGCCCATAGCTTCATCGCGGGAATTGTCAAAAATCTCGGTTACGAGATGGTGGAGTCCGTCTGGACCGGTAGTGCCTATATACATACCCGGACGCTTCCGTACCGGCTCAAGCCCCTCCAAAACCTGAATGTCCTGCGCGCTGTAATGATGACCCGCCTTGCCCGCTGTAGCTTTAGCGGAGGAGGGTCCGTTCGATTTTTTGTCCTTTTCTGTTGGTTTAACCATAACTTTTATAAATTTCAATCTCCAAGAAACAAGCTCCAGACAATATTCAAATCACAAATTCAAACACAGAGAAAGCCATTATGCCCTCTTTCATGAACTGTATTATAGCAAATACCGGCTATAAAAGAAAGCTCTATTGGGGATGACTCTGTCTCTTAAAACCGCTTCATAAAGCCCTAAAAAACGGCTAAATTTAATTTAGCCGTTTTCCGTTCCGCTACACGCTTCACGCTACACGCTTCACGTTTTGCGTTACAAGAGCATCATCTCACCTCCCACCCCTTTTTTCTAAGCAAAAGGTAAACTTTCTCCATTATCTCGTTTACTTCCGCATCCGAAAGCGTTCTTTCAAATGATTGGAAAACCATTCTGAAAGCCAACGAGCGCCTGCCATTTTTCATAAAATCGTCAAACAAATCCGGGCCTTTCACCAAAAGATTCGTATCGGCTCCGGTCCGAAGTGCAGCGGCCACATCTTCCACCTCCGCGTCTTTCGGAACGAAAAGGGCGACATCGCGCGATATGAATGGGTAAGGTGAGAAAGGTTTAAATTTACGTCCCTCAACTTCTTGTATGGAAATGTTCCATGCGTCCGAGACTTCCGATTTCATTTGCATCTTGCTTATGTCAACCTCCATTACTCCTTCCGAAAACTCTTCTTTTAAATCGTCCTTGAAAAACTCGCTGACCAGAAGGTGAGCTGACTTTTCCGCTTCTCTCTGTTTTGTTTTTCCCCCTCCTTGAATCCCGACAGCCAAATGAGTTCTCTCCCCGCGGTCGTGCGTGAAGACTCTGCCAATCTCAAAAATCCGAACCTGCGAAAATCCCAAAAGAGGCGTGTTTAAAGTATTTGTTTTTAGAGCTTGTGAAAAACCGCCGCGAAGGTTTTCTCTGGCGTATTTTTTATCTTCAGCAAGCGGTTTTTCTATTTCCATTTCTCCTTTTTCAAAAAAAGAAGATGTCATTATTTCTGAAAAACCGTTGTTGGAGAGCAGTTCGCGTATTTTCCACTCCAGGCGAAACAACGCGGGTGTGGATATTTTACCTTGGTCATTTTTTGGAAGTTTAGTTTCAATTTTTTCGTATCCGTATATTCGTCCTACTTCTTCAATAAAATCTTCTTTAATGTTCAGGTCCAGACGAAAAGCGGGAGGCGTCAATATTAACTCCTCTTCGCGTTTCTCTAATCGTATTGAAAGTCGCTTTAAGATATCCGTTATTTTTTCTTCCGAAATTTCTGTTCCGAGCCTATCTGTGATCTCGCTCGGCAAAATCGCAACCTCAAGCGGTCTCTGCCTTTTGCCGTAAACATCCACAACTTCTCCCGCCCTTATATTCTTATCCATCTCAAATAAGTACGCCGAAAAATCCATCATACCGACCTCTGCCATTTCTGGCGAAATTCGATTCTCAAATCTTTTTGAGGCGTCTGTTTTTATGCCGATGCGTCCTGAAGTTTTGCGTATAGAAACGGCGTCAAAGTTTGCCGACTCCAAAATCAGGTTTTTTGTCTTCTCTGTAACTTCCGCCTTTCTGCCCCCTTTGATACCGGCAATAGCCAAAGGCGCGCGTTCATCCGCGATGACTAAAACATTTTTGTCCAGCTCTATTTCCTTGTCGTCCAAAGTTATAATTTTCTCGCCCGCTCTAGCGAAGCGCACGGAAATTTTGCCTTCCACCTTATCCGCGTCAAAAACATGAAGTGGCTGTCCCATATCAAACATCACGATATTCGCCCCGTCCACTATTGGATTTATGGAACGCTGTCCTATCGCTTCCAGATGTTTTTTGACCCACGGTAGAGCTTTTTGATTTACATTTTCAACCACTCGAGCCATATAGCGAACACATAATTCCGGCTCTTCCACCTTCACCTCAAGCGGCCTGACTTCAACAGCTTTGGGCTGTGGCCATCTCATCTCTTTTTGCTTGAGTCCTGTAATTGCCGCAACTTCGTACGCGACGCCTCTGTGAGATAGCGCGTAGCACGCCCTATCCGGCAATACCTTTATATCCAAAATCGTATCTTTTCTTTCTTCCGCGTCATTTCCGCGTTTTGTCTGCGTCAAGTCCGCATGGTCGATTGTCTCAATCGACTCGACTTCCGCAAATGAAAAAGTAAGAAGCTCCGCGAGCTTTTGGGGCTCCGGCAATTTTTCGTCAAAATAATTTTGTAGCCAATTGTAAGATATAAGCATGGTCTCTAATCAATCCCTAATTTAAGAACTCTAATTGTCCCTAATTCGTGTGCGCTATTCGTTAAGCGTATCCACCTTCATTTGACTTTCACTCTTCTTCTGATATTATATTATCATTCCTACGAAAAAGACCCTTGTGAGGTTTTGTCCTCACCGGGGGCTTTTTCTTTTTGCACTTTTAAAACACCTTCCTTGTCTTTTATATAAGCGATACAAACTCCGGTTCTTTTTATCAAAACAGAACATTTCTTTTCTATGTGAGGGGAAAGTACCGCTAAACACTTATTACGCTTTACAAGAAACGCAATAAGACCCGCATAATCCCCTTCGCTGGATACTATTACACATTTTTCAAATTTATTCTCGTAAGTATCACATACGGTCTGAAGCACCAAATCCGCGTCGCAATTACCTTTTGGTTTTCCTTCTCCATCATATACAACCTCCTTAAATATTAAAGTAAATCCTGCTTCTTGCAGATATTTATAAAGAACTTTATATTTTGGTATAAGCCCTATGAATATATACGCTTTTTGTATACTGTACTTATCTTTCAACCATACGCGAAACCGAGCATAATCAAGATCCAAATCAAAAGACCTCATGCCGTTGTGCAGATTGGCTCCGTCAATATATGCAAAGTTGTTGTCGGATTTTGTCATTCTCTTTTTAAGCGAACTTCCACTTTCATGCCATCCGGATCGGTGCAGAAAATTGCGGTACCTCCGAAATCATCGTCCGTAATGCCTCCAGTTTCCCTTGTTATCTATTTACTGAAACTTGACGCGTCATCGGCTTCAAGATAGTCAAAAAGTGTGGCCTTTGGGCTAAGGCCAAGCTCTGCTATTCCGCCATTTAGCCACTCTCTTCCTTCCTCGTCATTGTCGTACTTATACGTTTCCATTTTGTTAGACCACTCCGCTATTTCGCCATCGGCCTTTGGAATTCCGGTACTCTTCACCCACTTTACGACATCATCCTCTGTGTGTCCTTCTCTGACGTATTCTTCAAACGCGGAAACAGAAATACCTTTCCAGTCCAAAAGAAATCTATCCAGTTCGCAACCAAACTCATATTCACCTATTGTACCGGCCAAAGATGCCCCGCACTTGTCTATCATTCGCGCGAGAATTACAAAATTAGCCAACCGCGCCTTCGGACTACGCGGACATTTTTTGGTTAAATCCAAATTTGATATTCGTTTTGTTTGCATGCGGTCAATATGGTTTTTCATATTTTTTATATTACCCGTAGACATGTGTTGAATTGGCGCCATATTATATTAGTAGCCAACAATTCGTGTTATTCGTTACCATTCGTGTATTAGTGTCGTGTTCAGGCAAAGCCGTATTCGTGTCATTCGCGCTAATTCGTAATTAGTGTCGTGTATTAAAACTGATTCACCAGCCTCAAGTCGCCGTTATAAAACATCCTGACATCCGGTATGCCGTACTTGAGCATCACCAGCCGGTCAAGCCCCATACCGAAGGCGAATCCTTGGTACTTATCGCCGCCGAGTCCGGCGTTTTTCAAAACATTGGGGTGGACCAGTCCGGCTCCCCCCATTTCAAGCCACTTATCCTTAGAGTGCATATCCACTTCCGCGGACGGTTCCGTAAAAGCAAAAAAGCTTGGCCGAAACCTGACCTCAATTTCTTCATCACCGAAAAATTCCTTCAAAAAGTAAAGCAGTGTGCCCTTAAGCTCTGCCATATTGACTTTTTTATTTACGTAAAGCCCTTCAATCTGAAAAAACTGCGCCTCATGAGTCGCGTCAGTAGCCTCGTTTCTAAAAATTTTTCCCGGCGCTATTATTTTATATGGCGGATCTATGCCTTCTTTCAATTTCTGTTCAATATAACGTATCTGAACAGGACTTGTATGAGTTCTTAATAATAATCCTTTATCCTTAATCTTTAATCCTTTACTCAAAGAATCTACCTCTGGTTCACTTTTTGGTTCTTCATTTAAGGATGAAGGATTGACGATTAAGGATTCACTTTTTGGCTGTTTCAGCCAAAAAGTGTCCTGCATATCTCTAGCCGGATGCTCTTTTGGAATGTTAAGCGCGTCAAAGTTATGCCACTCATCTTCCATTTCCGGTCCGATTGCAACATCAAAGCCGAGTCGTTTAAAGATAGCTCGACTATCATATATAGCCCTCTCTATAGGATGTATCTTTCCTTTTGATTGAAAATCAACCATAACTTAAGGCAATGGCGCCGTGTATATGTATTTGCCATCCTTTACATATATTCTATTATCAGAGAGACGAAAATCCAAATTCTCGCCCTCGTAAATCATTCTTATATGTTGAAGCGGAGTTCTGTCCAATTCTGCCACATAAATACCATCCGTCAATCGGATAACTGACACATCTTCCCTTTTTGGATAAAAATCCGCGTCAAGAATTTTTTGGTCCAGATAAAAAGCGCTAAAACTATCGGAGCACATATCGTATAAGCAGAAAAAATAAGGCAATCTGCCGGAACCTCTCCAAAGCACCTCAAGAGTTTTTTCTTTCCCTCCCACTAAAAATATGTCGTTCTTTTCAGAATAGACTACAGTAAACACTTTCCGACTTAAGTTTTCAAGCAACAGGACTTGGCCGTTCGTCAAGAGATTGGTTGTGTCTTTTTCAGAAAAAAGAACCTCGGCTTCCTGCACCAGTTTTATAGATTCTTCCGCTCGCAGTGTTGATGTAGCCGAAATGTTTGTAAAATAAATCTTTTCAGGAAGAAGAAAGGAAGCGTTCTCGGACACTCTGCCGTCATAAACCGCTATTTCCTTTTCCCAGGGGAAAAATCCGTCTTTTTGCACTCTAACATTGTAAATTCCCGGAATAAGCCGTTGAATGAAGAAGTTGTCAGACAAAGCCGAAAGTCTGGCCGTTTTTTTATTGTCTATAAATATAGAGGCGCCGTTTGTCGTTTCGTAAATGTAAATGCCTCCTGTTTTTACAAGCGAAGGCCCCGGGACAATCCTATATCCTTCCGCGTAAAGGACTATTACCGGTATAAGAATCAAAAAAAGCGCGTAACAAAAGACCAGATATGCGTAGCGTTTGCGGCGAGACAAGGGCTTCATAAACAAATCATACATCAAATCCGGAAAAGGTGGAATGGACGGCAAAAAAATTTCAATTTTACAATTTTCCCCGTAAAATCGATTCGCTCTCACGGGGCAGGCAATGACGAGTCAATTTCAAATGACAAATTTCCAATGACAAATCAATGTCAAAATCAAAATGACAAAATGAATTACGACTTATCAGAAAGAACGGGAAAATGTGGCGTGGAAATAATTATTTTTTGTAAAGCTGATATTTTCAGCCATAGCTAAACGTAAATACGATTAGAGTTGGAAACCAATCATTTGTCATTAAATCTCATTGGTCATTGATTTGTCATTTGTCATTGGAAATTCGTCATTAAGACAATAAAATTCATTGAAAACCTGTCCCGTAGCAAGAAATTCATATTTCTTTGGTACTGGGATTGCAAAATTGAAAATTGTAAATTCTCTCATCCTTTTTTCCTTCCTTCAAGACTTACGGTGTTTAGGCGTCACCCAAAATCCCATATACTTGCCGAACATAAGCCGTGTTTGCGAATCAAGTCCGGGTATGGATCCGAAGAACACAAGCATTATCGGCACCAAAACCCACTGCAGAGCCATATAGACAACCCGTTTCTTGCCATAATGAGCCGGCCTCTTGGGTAGAAAACTCCATGAGATGAGAGCCGATACCACAAGTCCTACCATAGCCAGAGTCATTATGTTTCTCGTTATAAGAGGCAGATTATAAGAAAGCACGGTGGCGTTAAATTCTTCTCCTCCTAAAATAAGGGGCATCCAGCCTAAAAGAAAAATGATGAGCGGGTTTGTGGCTAAAGACCAGAACCCTTCAAGTTGGACGAAGCCCAGGCGAAAACGCAGAAGTTTGGGAATTTTTTTGTTTTTCAAAAATCCAAACAGCAAATACGGCACATTTTCTACTCCCCAAGTCCACCTGCGTTGCTGTTTGTAAATATTTTTTACGGTTTGCCATAAAGTCGGCGCCAGATTGGCATCCATGGACACAGGGTAGGAAATCGGCACCACGCGATAATCGCCGTCAAAAGCAAGAAGGGCGTTCCAGAAAATTCTGGAGTCCTCCGATACAATATTCTTCTGCCAAAAGCCGATGTCATAAAGGGCACGGAAAGAAAGCGCGTGAGAGGAAAAAGTCGCCAACTTTTCAGGCCTTTCCTGCTGTATCATCTGCCAAAAAGTGGCGGACAAGGCGGCTACGCGGGAAATCGCGGGAGCATCCCAGATATTATTATTATAAAGAGGCACTGGTTGAAATGAAGAACGAGAAGGTCTTTCGGCAGTCAAGTAGTGCCACGTCAGACACAAAAAATATTGCGGGTATGGCGCCGTGTCAATGTCAAAAGCAGAAACCAGTACGTCTTCGTAACGAATTTTTTCTTTGTCTAGGATATTCTCTTTGGCATATCTGGCCGCGAAAGAGATATTTGAACCCTTGCCGGCCATCTCCCCAGGAAGATTTTTCGGATGGACAGTCAAGGCAAATCTGTAAAAAGATTGGCCGTATTTTATAGCCATTTTTCGGCCTGTCTGCCTAGCCGCCTCTCCGGCCCTTTCTTCGCTCGCCAAAACCACTATTATCTTCTTGGTGTCGTATTTTGAGGAAAGGAGTGAGTGTATGCTTTTGTCAACCACATCTTCCGATTCGTCGTAAAAAGGCAGAATGACAAGATGAAAAATGCGCCCATATGTAAAGGGTTCCAGCATTTTCTCCCAGTCCAAATTCATATGGTGGCGCATTCTTCTCCAACTGCTTCTCAAGTGAGCGGAAAGATAAATCGTCTTCAAAAGCCAGTACAAATCAAAAGCTATTATAAAAATAGCCGCCAATACAGGCGTGAAATACGAAAGTAAAACAGCCAGAATAAGCGTACCCCAAGACAGCGTTCCGGGAAGTATTTCGAGCATCCTATAGAGGATTCGGTCGCCAGACTGGAGTTCGCTAGCCCGGCCAGCGTGAAAGTATGATGTCCTTTGAAAATTTCCCATACAGCATAATACTATGACAAACAGGCGGTGAAAGCCAACATTCCGCGCGTCCCATTAAAAAGTCGGTCTTTTGTATGAAAATCATATTCTGGAGCCGCCTCTCGGACTTGAACCGAGGACCTTCACTTTACAAAAGTGTTGCTCTACCAACTGAGCTAAGGCGGCATTTAACGCTACGAAATTGACTGCGATTAACAGCCAGAGTTTACCACAAACCTATGCTTTTTTCAGCAAACTCATAGCGAATTTTGTGTGCTTCCGCAGGCAGTCCAAAATCCGTCACGAGGCACGGGATTGCGGTGAAGCTTAATGGGACTGTTGCCGAATATCCATTTTGGCTGATTTCCCCAAAATTCGGCTGCGGCTTGTTTCAAATTTATGGCCAATACTTCCAGCATTAAGCCATAAATTTGAAACTTCGCCTCGCACGAATTTTGAAAAAATCACCTCAAAAGCCTATTCGCCAACAGTCCCTCAATTGGAGTCGTTATCACTCCAAGTTTTTCTTGTGATCCAAAATGTGCTTTAGAAAGAAAGAGCCGTGATGATTTTGGTTATCCTTCATTTTGCGTTTTCTGAATCGTTCGTGCAATTTCTCTAAAAACCCGGATATTTTGTCAGACACAAGAGACACTAGTTTCCCGTATCTATGGCTGAAGCTTGCCAAGAAAACCCTCTTAAGATGGAAAATTTCTCTTAATATCATTCCCGCCCATGCAAGTAGGTTTACAATCGCGCGGTCAAGAGAGCGGCGCGCCTGTCTAAACGGACGGTACGAAATATCTTTTTCAACTTCCCGATGTTTTAAGAAGATGAGAAGCGAAATGCCCGCGATTGAAATTAAAAGAAGCCAAAGGTCGGTATTCATAATGGTTTTATAGTTTGCCGACTTCAAATCTGGAGAATCTTATGACTTCCACCTTCTCTCCAAATTTATGAACGGCTGCTTCTATAATGTCAAGAATTTTTTTATCTTGGTCCTTGATAAACGCCTGCTCAAGTAAAACCTGTTCTCTAAAGTGGGCGGCCAGTTTGCCTTCCAAAATTTTTTCTCTCATATTTTCCGGCTTGTTCTTTACCTCCTCCGCGAAAACCTCTTTGGCCCTATTCTTGTCCTCTTCGGAAATATCTTCAGGTTTCAGGTATATCGGATTCATAGCCGCCACCTGCATAGCCACATCATACGCAAGAGAGCGAAATTCACTATTCCTTGAAACAAAATCCGTCTCGCAGGCCAACTCTACCATCGCTCCCACCGAACCTTCTCCGTGGATATACGCGGCAACCACTCCCGAACCCAAGACTCTGCCGCTTTTTTTGGCCGCCGCTCCCGCTCCTTTTTTACGAAGCAGAATCACGGCCTTTTCCATATCGTCGCCGGCCTCTTCCAACGCCTTTTTGCATTGCATAATGGATATGCCGGTCTGGTCGCGGAGTTGTTTTATTTGTTCGGTAGTTGTCATAGAAAACCTATCGCTAGCAGCTAAAAACTAAATGAACTTCAATTTAAATTAAAGAGAACTTTCTTCCTTATTATGAGTTATTTGTCGTCGCGGTTTTCCCACTTTCGTAGCTTTCAGCTACCTGTTCAGCAAAAAAGCTGATGCTGGATTTAGACGAGTCGTTGCCAAATATCGGATACTCTATACTCCCCTTATCGCAATCGGAGCCCAAGAGGGAAATCACCGGAATTCCTGTTTTTTTTGCTTCAGCAATAGCGGTGGATTCATGCTTAGGGTCGACGACAAAAAGGGCATGCGGCTTTGCCGCCATGTTTGAAATGCCCCCGAAAAGTTTCTCCAGTCTTTCCACTTCCCTGTCTATAAGTATCCTCTCCTTTTTCGTGTACTTTGAATGTTCTCCTTTTTCTTTTTCTGACAAAAGTTTGTGAAGTTTTTCCACTCTTCCGCGTATTACGGAAAAATTTGTAAGAGTTCCTCCTATCCAACGGTTAAAGACGAAAGGCATTGATAACCGCTTGGCCGCCTTTTCTATAGCATCCTGCGCCTCATGCTTACTGCCGACAAAAAGCAGAGTTTTACCGCCTTTTCCGAGCTCTTTGGCGAAAATCTTCGCTCGTTCAAGCAAAATACTGGTTTTTTCCAAATCAAAAATCTCCACTCGGTTTTTAATTCCGAATATAAAAGAGGAAGCCGATGGATGTCGCCTACTTTTACCGAAGCCGTAATGCGCGCCTACCTTAAACATTTGGTCTATAAGCTCGTTTTCTTTTTGTAATTCTATATCCATAGAGAATAAAATATATCATAAAGGCAAGGGAAATACAACCTGACGACAGTGGCTAACACGCTTCTTATTCTCCCGCTTTTTCCTCCAACGCTTCCATTATCTGCTCTATCCCGCCCTCAAAGATTTTGTCTATTCCATGCCACGATTCCTTTATGCGATGGTCTGTCACCCTATCCTGAAGAATATTATAAGTCCGTATTTTCTCCGACCTGTCTCCCGTACCTATCTGATTCTTTCTCTGCAAAGAAAATTTTTTCGCCTCTTCTTCTTCTTTCTTGGCCTGAAGTTTTGCCGAAAGGACCGCCATGGCTTTTTCGCGGTTCTTAAGCTGGCTTCTCTCGGCTGTTGATTTGGCGTCAATACCGGTGGGTTTGTGGATAATACGCACCGCGGTTTCCACTTTGTTTACATTCTGGCCTCCCGCGCCGCCGGAACGGGAAAATTCTATTTCCAAATCGACCGGATTTATGCTGACTGACACTTTTACCCTTATGGGTAAAATCGCAACCGAAGCGGTGGAAGTATGTATTCGTCCGGATTTTTCGGTTTCCGGCACTCTTTGTATGCGGTGCACGCCAGTCTCAAATCTAAGTTTTTTAAACGAGTCCTTTCCGGATATTTCAAACACCGCCTCCTTATATCCCGAAAGAGAACTCAATGATTCGTCAATCACTTTAAATCTCCAACCCACCGACAAAGCGTATTTTTGATACATTAAGGCGAGTTTTTTAGCGAAAAGCGCCGCCTCTTCGCCGCCCGCCCCCGCCCTGACTTCCAAAATAAGATTCTTAGGAAATTCCGTTTCGGTTTCTTCTTCCTTTAAAATACCGTCCATCTGGGAGACCAGTGTTTCTTTCTGCTCGGCGATTGTTTCAAGTTCTTTTTTTGAAAGTTCGGAAAGTTCAGGGCTTTCATTTAAAAGTCCTTTCAACTCATCCTCTTCGCGAAGCAATTTTTCAAGTCCTTCAGCCAAATAGGCGGTTCGTGGGTTGTTTTTGTACTTTTTTATATCTATATCCATAGTTACCAAAGGCAAGAATATTGAGTGCCCGTTTGGCGTTGATACTCGTTAATCAATACTGCCTGAGTAAAATGGCCGTTTATTGATATATAATATTTCACTTAGTTTTAAGCTTTTTCTTGTCTGTTTTGCCGGCTTTAGCCTGCTTTTGTTTGAATCTTTCCACTCGGCCAGCAGTGTCCACAACCTTGTCAGTTCCCGTAAAAAACGGATGGCATTTGCTGCAGATTTCCACCTCAATTTTTTCCACCGTAGAACCAACGGAAAAACGGTTGCCGCAAGCGCAGGCAACTTTTGCGTCCGTGAAATACTTTGGATGGATGTCTTTTTTCATAAACACAGCACTAATTACGAATATAAACGAATGACACGAATATACCAGAAACATTGTCGTATTGCAACTCTTACCACTGTAACTCTCAACACCTCCAGAAAAACGGCTTTAATTCTCCATTTTTACTCGCCTCGCCGGCATATTTGGACTTGTTTAAAATGACTCAATACGCATTACACCACACTTTTTGCAAAATTTCTGGAGGTTGGACACCTAAATAAACACTTAGAAGTTGAGCGGGTCAATCATATTCTCTTGTATATCCTCTGCGTGAGCGAGGACTTGTCGCCCGTAAAATGCGTTTTGAGGCTTGTTCCAGTTGCTACCGGCGTAGTAGCGAAGCGCCGCCTCAAGCTCGGCGCTATATCCTCCCTTGTCCGCGCCCAGGTCCATAAGATACAAAGAAGTCGCGGTAATGGCATCTTCCGGATTCCACGGATTTGGTGGGTTATGACCGGTAACCTTGGCTACACGAGATTTATAGGCCTGCCATGTGGTAGGTATAAATTGCGAAGGTCCCATCGCTCCTCCCCACCCCCCTCCGTACGGACAAGAAAGCGGCATCACATCGGGGTCAAAACCTAGTTCATCCATAAGAGACTGGAAAACCGTCTGGTCGTCTCTCCAAGAATTATCGTCTGGACCGGGCATAATATCCCGCCACTTTTTTGTGTCTTGCGGCCTATTACAAGTACCGACATTTTCACCCAAATTTGACTCTTGCGTAAGTATGGCTAATATAAAAGCCGGTCTGACTCCGGTTTTACCGGACGCCTTGGTCGCGTACTCAAGCGCTTCTCCAAACGGGATTGCCGCTGTATCCCGCAGTGCGAAAAGCGCGCTCCTTATTGACGCGGCCTTTTTTTGCCTCTCCTCCAAAACCTTCTCATAGGCCGATTCTTCCTGTTTGCTTATCGCAAGCAGTTTTTTCTTTTCAACCTCACTTTTTTCAATAATCCTTTTTTCCGCCTCCACGTCTACGCGGGCATCTATCTCCGCTTTTCTGGTCTGGTCAAGCTTATTTCGTTCGTTTTCGTTCGCGTTTTTATTATTCTTTACGTTCTGCACCAAAGAATACAAGGAGCTCTGGAGTGTGAAATAAGAATCGGCATCGGCAAAAAATTCAGACATTTCTTCCTGGCTAAGCAGAAGCTCCAATAGAGAATAATCGTCATACTCATTTGTGCGCCTAATAAGCTCCGACAAAGAGCTTTTATTTTTTTCTATTTTTTCTTCCAAATCGCCGATGATTTCAGTTTTGACGCCGATATCGGATGTCAGTCCGTTTATGCGTATCGTTTTGGCGCGAATAGTAAGCTTCGCCTCCTCTATACGGGCATTGAGTATTGCTATGTCCCTTTCCAGAGAAACAGATTCTCTTTGTTTGCTTCTCAAAATTTCCTGCTGTTTTTCTATTTCCGCTTCCAATTCCGCCAACTCCCTCCTAAGTTCCGCTTCTCTTTCTGCCACCGCGCTTACGGTTGTCTGAGCAGAAATAAGGACAGGAGAAACTCCCACGATAACAGCGACAAGCGCGAAAAAAGCGATTTTGCGTCTAAAAATTTTGGTAAACCCCATAACCACATTTTATCATAAAAATCGAGGAAACGAATAGTTTACAACAAAAACACGCAAATATATTGGCGTGTTTTCAAAGTCGTTATCTTAACAAATCAAACGTAAAGATTATTTTTTCACCTGCTTTTGTTCCTCTTCTTTTTTCTTTTCGCTTTCTTCTGGCGCGCCCGTCTCCTCTCCTTCCTTTGCTTCCTTGCCCTTCTTTTCCACTTCTACCTTGGTTGGGTCAAATTCTTGAGCCGGTTCCTCTTTAGGCTCATCTTTTGGTTCGTAAACAGAGGCCACGACGTCCTCCGGGTTTATGGTCAAGATAACGCCTTCAGGCAATACAATGTCTTTGGCCAAAGCTACGCTGGTAAAATTTTCAAGCACTGATATATTCACTGAAAGAGAGTGCGGAAGATTTTTTGGCTCCGCTTCCACCTCAACTTCATGCATAACTTTTACAATCACACCACCCGCCTTTACCGCAGGCGCCTCCCCGATAAATTCCAAAGGTACGCTTATTTTCATCTTTTGACCTTTCTCAAAAACGTAAAAATCGGTATGCAAAAGTTTTTGCGTAATGGCATCTCTTTGATAACCGTAGATAAGAGCGCCGAGCCCTTCTTCCTTGCCTTCCTTCAAGTTTACCACCGTGGATTCACCCGCCTCTCTCCATATCTTTAGAAACTCAATTTCATCCACTGAAATCGGTGTTGATTTTGTTTTTTTACCGTAAAACACCGCTGGCATTCTACCGGTCCGCCTCAAGACTCCAGCGGAAACCTCCGGGTCTCTTTTTGTAATATTTAGGGTCAACATAATAAATAATTTAATACAATTATCGAAAAAACGCAAGTCTCCGTTTTGTAACCCCTCACTGCCAACAAGAAACGGCTAATACTGCAGTATTAGCCGTTTTAATTCTGAATGTAATCAAACTTGCGCGATTATTTCGTTGTTAACAACGAAATACCTCCCCCTGGAATGCTTTGAAGAAGCATTGGAAAGCGGGGACGTCACATTTTAGATTCTTTGCGGCCGATAATCGGCAGGTGTAGACGCAATGTTTTTTGGAAGCTTCACTTGGGAGCTTAGCTCTCAAGTGAACGTAAACCGTGCTTATTTTACCGCATTAGGCGGTTCCTTACCTTCAAAAAAAGCGATAAGATTGTCCGCCGCTAGGCGCGACATTTCTTCTCGGGCGTATTCAGTAGCCGAAGCTATATGAGGAGTTAAAATGACATTCTGTAATTCGGAAAGGCCTTCGGCAAGTTTTGGTTCATTTTCATACACATCAAGACCGGCGCCGGCGATTATTCCTTTCTTTAGCGCCTCAACAAGGGCGGCCTCGTCCACAACAGGGCCGCGAGATGTGTTTATAAGGTAGGCGGTTTTTTTCATAAGAACCAGCCGCTCTCTGTTTATGAGATGGTGTGTTGAGTCCAAAAGAGGCACGTGTACAGAAACAAAATCTGATGTTGTCAAAACCTCTTCCGGAGTTTCAAAAAACTTTGCTCCATAGTTTTTTTCCACTTCTTTGTTTCTCACTACATCGTAATACAAAACATTCATATCAAAAGCCCGAGCGCAGTAAATCACGCGGGCTCCGATTCTTCCCGCCCCCAGAAGTCCCAAAGTTTTACCTTTTATTTCAGAACCTATCAAAAGATTGGGATTCCACCCTTCGTACTTTCCCGCCCTTACAAACCTGTCGCCTTCCGCGATTCTGTGTGAAAGAGCTATTATAAGCCCAAAAGTGTGCTCGGCCACAGAGTCGGTCAAATCTCCCGGAGTGTTTGTTACCACGACCCCTCTTTTTTTTGCCTCATCCAAATCAAAATTGTTGAATCCCACCGCGTAGTTTGCGAAGATCTTGGCGTCAGGAGCGGCGTCAAAAATTTCAGCGTCAATTTTATCGGTCAAAAGCGACAGCACTCCGTCGTATGAATCTTTTTTCAGGTCGGCAATCAACTCTTCCTTCGTCAAAACTCCGTCTTTTTCACTTACTACGATAGTATGCCCTTTTTCGCGAAGAGAAGGCAGTCCTGTCCCGGGAATATTTCTTGTTACATATATTTTTGCCATTGTTAAAATTATTCTTAAATTTATAATTTACTCAATACCGTTGAAGAGTTTTAACCTTTTGGTAACAACCTCCTCTACGGCCAGAACCGCTTCTTTCCCGTACTTATACGGCGCAATTTCATCGGGATTGTCAGACAATGCTTTTGCAAGGGCTTTTCGGTAAGAGAGTCTTATTTCTGTATTTATGTGGATTATTGAAACACCCGCTTTTATGGCGTTTCGGAAATCCTCATCCGATATACCCGAACCGCCGTGAAGGACGAGTGGCACACCGGCCGCCTCGCGTATTTCTTTTATTCGTCCGATGTTTATCCTAGGATTGTGGCCGGTTTTTAACATACCATGAAGATTTCCCACAGCCGGCGCAAGCAGGTCAACTCCGGTTTTTTCCACAAAATTTCTAGCATCATCCGCCGAAGTCAAAACCGACTCCTCCACATCGGCGTCCTCCGGTATCTTTTCCAAAAGTTTGGAAGACTGGCCGATATGCCCGAGCTCACCCTCAATCAAAACATTTTTCCCCGCTTTTTCAGCGTATTGCGCGCACATTTTTGCTATATTTTCGTTTTCTTCCGAACTCACGTGACTGCCGTCAAAGATAGCCGCGTCAAAATCCGCGTCAACGGCTTCTTTTACTTTTTCAAACGAGTAAAAGTGGTCTGCGTTTATAAAAATCGGAAAATCATATTCCTGTCTCAAACTTTTCACTAGCGCGGCGGCTTGGCGCACTCCCACAAACGCCCCCTCGCCTTCAGACAGACCGATAATCACCGGCACATTCAAGCCCTTGGCGGCTCTGAAAATGCCCCAGAGCGTTTCCAGATTGGAAATGTTAAAATGTCCTATAGCAGTTTTATTGTTCTCGGCTTCTTTTATAAATTCTTTCAGTTCCATATAATTATGTTACGATTATAGTATAACATTTTATATTAGTAGTTAAATAGGACTTTTGATATGAAAAACCAATACGATTTTGTAGCCGTTGGTGATATTGTAACAGATGCTTTTATAGAATTGGAAGACGCTTGGATTGAAACAGACAACCCCGAAAAAACCGAGGAGCTCTGTATGCGATTTGGCGACAAGATTCCCTATCGGGATATCGTGGTCGTACCGGCAGTCGGCAATTCACCGAACGCGGCTGTCGCGGCGCACCGTCTTGGCTTGTCGTCTGCTCTCATTTCCAACTTGGGCGATGATTTGTATGGCAAAGAACAGCTCGCCGCTCTGCAAAAAGAAGGCGTGGCGGCAGACCTTGTAAGTGTCCATGCTGGCCGTAAGTCAAATTATCATTTCGTCCTGCGATTCAAGGAGGAACGCACCATCTTGGTAAAGCATCAGAAATATGAATATAAACTGCCGCAATTTGACACCGCGCCAAAGTGGATATACCTGTCGTCTCTTGCGGAAAATTCTCTGTCCTACCAACTCGTCCTGGCAGACCGAGTAAAAAACAGCGGTATAAAAATGGCTTTTCAGCCGGGAACATTTCAGATAAAACTCGGTTTTGAAAAATTGAGGGCTCTTTACGAAGCATCTGAAATTTTCTTCTGCAACAAGGAAGAAGCCAAAAAAATTCTTGAGACAAAAGAGTACGACATTAAGATACTTCTGCAAAAGATGAGAGAACTTGGTCCAAAAATCGCGGTTATAACTGACGGGCCCCATGGAGCTTACGCTTCGGATGAAAAAGAAACATGGTTTATCCCTATGTACAGAGACCCCGCGCCTCCGGTGGATAGAACGGGAGCCGGCGATTCCTTCTCGGCGACTTTTACCTCCGCGCTTGCCTTAGGGTTTGATATTCCAACCGCCCTTTCGTGGGGTCCCATAAATTCTATGTCGGTGGTGCAAGAAATTGGAGCCCAAAAAGGCCTGCTTTCGCGGCAAAAACTGGAAGAATATCTCAAAAACGCTCCTGAGGATTATAAGCCTAAAAAATTGTAGCCCTGAAACGCACTTCACGAGGCTTCGCTTCCCTTAAAAAGCTCCTTAGGGAGCTTTTTATACCCGAAAAATATACTCGCTTCGCTCGTTATTTTTGCGGGTAGCGGGAATCGAACATTACATGTTCAGTCCCCTTATTGGATAAAATTTTCGTCCGAATACGGACTCAATTTTATGCTCAATAAGGCTTCGCTTCCCTTAAAAAGCTCCTTAGGGAGCTTTTTATACCCGAAAAATATACTCGCTTCGCTCGTTATTTTTGCGGGTAGCGGGAATCGAACCCGCGTCTCAACCTTGGGAAGGTCGCATTCTGCCACTAAACCATACCCGCAAATCACTTAAACCATCCGCCGAACCATTTGCTAAACCAGTTTGCCGTATCGGCATCGGAAATTTCATCTATGTCGCTCTGCTTGCGGTCTTTTCCCTCAATAAAAATTATAGCGTGCTCCCCTTCTTTAGCCAAAGGAAATTTTTTTCGAATTTCAATATCAAAACCGCTCTCACTGGACAAATTTTCAATTGACTGAGAGAGCCCTTCCTTTCTTTTTTCAAGCGATGCGAGCTCTGTCCTTGCTTCATTCAGATTTGCCATACTGTTCCTCTCTTTGTGAAAAACGCCATTTACGGCCGGTATCATAAGCGCAATGAACACAAGCGCAGCGAAACGCAAGATTTTTGACGAAAGTTTTTCCCTTGTTTTGCGTATAAGTCTGTATAAAACTCTCATAAATTTTGGCTCAAAGGCATTGCTTCAACGCTTTTTATATATTATCCTTGAATTACGAAATGGTGTTGAGGCGAGGTTTGAGAGGCGCCTTCTGAGGCGCGGCCGGCGCCGGAGAGAGGAAGATTTTTAGTAAAAAATCTCCGTGCGCCACGAAAACCTCGCCGAAAAAGACATTTCGTAATTCACAGATATTATATTACATTACAATAGATATTTTTTCAGCTTTAATTTAATGCAATTTAACAAAAAACAAAAGAAGTTCATGAAGATTGTCTGGACCATCCTCTCCATACTTATAATCATAAGTATGGTTATGCTGTATATGCCGATATTCCTATAGCTCCCATACGAAAGCGCGAGTTTATTCTGAGAGATACCCCGAAGCTCTGCTTCGGGGTGACGAGGAATAGTGGGAAGGGGGTCGGGGAAACGGGAGTTTCCCCGTGGCGGAGAGCAGTGAGCGGAGCGAACGTTGAGAACGGAAGAGTTCTCAAAAAATTTTTCGCCTAATATCCCGCGAGCCTTGCTGCGGGGGTAGGACGAAAAAATTTTATTCGTGCCATTCGCGTGTATTCGTATATTAGTGCCGCTATTTCATCATCTTCACAAACACATCGTGAGGGATGTTGACTTTTCCTCTTTCCTTCATCTTCTTTTTTCCCTTTTTTTGTTTTTCCCACAATTTTTTCTTTCTTGTAATATCTCCTCCGTAAAGATAACCTGTAACGTCTTTTTTGAGAGCCGACAAGGTTTTTGACGATATTATTCTGCCCATCGCGGTAGCCTGAATTTTTGTCACAAACATTTGGCGGGGCAGTATGGAAAAAAGCTTCTCAACCGCCGATTCCGATTCTTCCTCCGCCTTTCTTTTTGACACAACTCTTGAAAAAGCCGGTACGATTTCGTCCGCCACAAGTATATCCATACGAAGAACATCCGCGTCCTTAAGCTCCGCCATCTCGTAAGAAAGAGAGGCGAAACCAGATGAAACGCTTTTGAGTTCGTCAAAAAAACCTCGCATAAGCTCTCTCAAAGGCATTTCGGCGTAAATCTCCGAACGGTTATCTCCAAAATCTGAAGTATCACCCAAAACCGCTTCATGCTTATATAAAAGCTGGGTTATATCTCCAAGATAGTCCGCCGGAGTGATTACGCGTATCTTGACCCAAGGCTCTTTTATACCTGATATATCACCATAACTGGGAAACTGAATTGGCGAATACGCAGTTATTTTTTCGCCCCTTTTTGTGGTAATTTCGTATGTAATACTCGGAGTCGTAACCACAAGTTCCAGATTAAATTCTCTGCGAAGCCGTTCTGTAACAATCTCCAAGTGGAGCATTCCCAAGAATCCGCACCTAAAACCCCTGCCCAAAAGTCCCGATGACTCTTCTTCAAAAGAAAAAGATGAATCTGAAAGACGGAGTTTCCCCAATGCCTGCCTTAAGCTGTTGAAATCGTCCGCATCTTCAGGATACACACTGGCCCAAACCACCGGAGACGGCCTCTCGTATCCGGGTAGAGCTTTAAGCAACCCTTTTGACAAAACAACCGTGTCTCCGACTGAAGCCACGCCGGGCTCTTTTATTCCCGTCACAATATAACCTATTTCCCCGGAAGCAATCTGCTTTGACAAAACCCTGTCAGGCGAAAATATTCCTATTTCAATTGGAGAAAAATCACGCTTTGCGACCGCGAAACTAAGTTTTTCTTTGCCCGTTACGTTGCCGCTGAAAATTCTCACATATACTATTACCCCCGTATGAGTGGAATATTCAAAGTCAAATACCAATGCTTGCAGTTGGTTGTCTTCTCTTGCAGGTAAAAAACTCGGGGGTGGCACTTTTTGTACGATTACGTCCAAAAGCTCCGTCACGCCTTGTCCGGTCTTTCCCGATACTTCCAAAATGTCTTTTGTGTCACACTCTAAAATTTTTGCTATTTCTTCTTTTGATTCGCTTATGCGAGCGTAGGGAGAATCCACCTTTGACACGACTGGGATTATAGTCAGTCCGGCGCTTTTTGCCATACTTAAAACCGAAAGCGTTTGCGCCTGCACGCCTTGAGTGGAGTCCACGAGAAGAATCGCCCCTTCCACCGCTTTTAGGGCACGCGAAACTTCGTAAGCAAAGTCAATGTGACCCGGAGTGTCAATCAGATTCAGAATGAAGCATTCTGAATCTGATAATCCTTCATCTTTAACCCTTAATCCTTGACTTTCTTCGTTACGGATTAAAGATGAAGGATTGCGAATTTTGTCCGTATGATTTGGCCTCCAAATCATACGGACTGGGGTCATTTTTATGGTAATACCCCTCTCGCGCTCAAGCTCCATATCATCCAAAACCTGCTCGCGCATCTTGCGTTCCGGAATCGTGCCGGTAACCTGAAGCATTCTGTCGGCAAGCGTGGATTTGCCGTGGTCTATGTGAGCGATAATGCAGAAGTTTCTAATGTTTCTCATACGACACACAATACCAGAAAATCCGTCTTTAAAAAACTCCTCTCGTGTCATACTCTTATGTGACGGAGGATTTTTTCCTCCTATTCCCCCTTTCATACCGCATGTCGCCCAAGCTTAGCGGTGGAGCAAAGGGGGTGCCTTGGGGGGATGTATGGAAAGAGGCGAGGGAATTTTCAATTTTACAATTTACAATTTTCAATCAATTTACAATGAGTCAATTTTCAAACAAGAAAGCAAGCAAGGAGGGGCGAACACTGCTCACGAGTTTGTGGCATTGAAAATTTCGAGATTTGATTGTCATACGGAGGCAACGCCTCCGTATTACGCCTCCGTATTAACGCGTTTACCTACCGACTACACCGATACCCTTCCATCCCCTTCCTCGTTCTTTCTCCAAAGTATCCCGTGCCTTCTGAAAGATTGAGTGGAGCGAGAATCTCATCAGCAAAAGCGTTTTGGAATGCCACAAGAGCCGCTTTAGTCAGGGAACCGAAATAGTTTGTCTCATTTCCGGAAGAGCCGGGTCCTTCACTTGAAATAGTAAAGCCAACGCAGTTTAAGTACTGCTGGAGGGCCTTGACATCATCGCCTGAATCGCCGAGTTTGAGGTCGCGGGTGAAGGAAGATGCAGTGAGAACGGGGGAAGCTCCCGTTAGAGGGGCGACTGTTAAGTTTCCAAAGACCTCTTCCAACTTTTCTCTGGTCTTTGGTCCCACAAGGCCGTATCCGGTGGTCAGAGGAGTGCCTTGGTCGGTGATGCCGTACTTCACTTGAAAGCGTTGGACCGCCGCTTCAGTGAGCGACCCAAAGTAGCCGGTGATGAGTCCTCTTGGGTATATGTCGGGGTCTTCTGCAAGGAGGGTTTGGAGACGGCGCACATCATCATTCTCATCTCCGAAGCTCATGGCTTTAGTAAAGGAGGGAGAGATTACAGGAATCGCAGAGTCCCCTGTAGACGGCGAGGTATCTCTGGGTGCAGCTCCTGTGTCTGTTTCAGGACTTGGAGCATCTTCGTCCAAATAGACGACGGTGCCGTCGGGGTAGATTATCTGGAGACGAGGTGGAGGCAGGTTGGACTTACCTATACCTACACTCCCCGGCGCGGAGTTACCGGAAGCGGCGCTTGAAGCCGCGGCAGCTACCGAGAATGAAATGGTGTAGTCGCTACTGTTGGTGTTTCCTCCGGCGTCCTGACAGCGGATGTAGTAGGAGTAGGAAGTGGCGTTTGTGAGGCCCGAGATGGTGGTTGAATGTGAAGTGGAGGTGGCGGAGAATGTGTTGGCGATGGAAGCATAGGCGGTGCTTGCGGTTGTGCCGTATTTACAGAGGGCTGATTCATTGGTGGTGAGGGAGAGAGTTACCGAGGTGGTGCCTGCCGATTGCTCTCCCGATGGGGAGCCGGCGGAGAGGACGGGAGTGCCAGTGTCAATGACAATGGCTTTGTTTGCGGCAAGGTTCGTCGTAGGTACAAAATTAGTCATAGCGTTTCCCGCGCTGTCTTCTATTGTTCCCGTTATGGTGGAGACGGTTAAATCAGAAGATGAGTCGTCTGCTACCACGGTGTAGTTACAGGTGCCAGTTGCGCTGTCTGTAACAGTAAAGGTGCAGGTTTGCCCTGTATCTAATGTTACTGTTACGTTTCCGGTGGAGGTTACGGTTTCGGAGAATGTGATATCAATGTCTATGACCTCGTCTGTGGTGTAGGTGCCGTTGGCTTTGTCGGAGGAGACGTTGGTGATGGTGGGAGCGGTTTCGTCAGTGATATCAAACTCGTGTTCGGAGTAGGTGCCTGTGTAGGTAAAAGTAATCTCTCCGGAGCCGTTGGAAAGACAGACGCCTGATGTACAGTCGTCTCCGGTGATGTTTGAGCCGGCAACACCATCAACAGAGACAGTGTAGTAATTGTTGGCTTGTAGGTCTCCAACTACATGGACGGTATTGGTCAGTCCCGTCGTACTGCTCATCTCCGTCCAGGTTTTTTGATATGTGCCACTTGTGTTCCAAAGGGAGACCTCTACATCCAGCCATTCGGAGGTGTCGCTTCCGGGGATGGTGATGGAAAGGTCTGCCGTGCCGCTTGTGGTTGTGGCAGTTTTCACTCTCCATTTTTCATCGCCATACATACGAACAACAGATGAGGTGGCAACATTGTGCGTGCCCATGGTGTAGGGTGGCTGGTATTCGTAGGCGCCGGAGTCGGGAGAGCCGTAGATGGGGTTGCCGAGGAAGTCGTAGGGGAGGAGTTGGTAAAAAGAAGATGTTGTTGTGGCCGAGTCAATTGAATTGGAAGTCGCCGTAAGCGTATAATCCCCATCTCCGTCATTTGATCCGGTATTTTTGGACTTATCATTAGTAAATCCAGATGTTAAATACGAACCTGTCGGCCCCCATTGAGCGAAAAGTCCGCAAAAATCACACTCAAAAGAGCTTGTTAAACTCTTATTTCCAATGTAACCAACTCCATTCACCAGCGGCCAATTACCTACACGAACCCCATTGGGTTCAAGTCCATATGTGTCGGTTTTTTGTCCTTTTTCAGTAAAAATGTTAAACTTTTCCCCCCAATTCAATTTAGCGGTGCTTTTAGTACCTTCGTCATTGTACCCCCACTGATGACGGTCTCCGGTAAAGGTATTATGCCAGACAACAACATTTGAAGTCGTGGCCGTACCAGTACTTAAATTCATGACACCAGTATCATTACCCGCAACACGCTCAAAGACATTTTGTACTATGGCCAACCCTGTGGAGTCCTCTTGCGACCAGATCACATAACCAGTCATGTTATATATGCTATTGAAAGCGAAAATGGCATTGGTACTTGTCGCCATACCTAAAACGGTTACTGCTTGTGATGTAAATCCTTCAAGAAACGTGCTTGTTACATTCTTGTTACCCAGCACCGTGTATAAATGACTTGTAACAAGCGGGGTAGAATCATTGCCACGCACCAGCGCAAATGGTCCCCTGACAGTTCCGACATTAGCGATAAAACCATTCGTCAGAGCCGTAACGGCATTTTGTGTAGCATATAGTGTCATCCATCCGCGAAGTGGATTGCTTGAAGTCGCGTTGATTGTATTGTTATGAAGCCATAAAGAATCTGTTGTTGGACGCCCACGAAAACCGCTGTGACTGCCTGAAGAAACACTCGGACTCAAAGTCATACCCTCAACTTTCACTCGGAGCGCTTTTAGCGTGTCTGAAAGACCGGCACCTTGACTGATTTTTGTATTGGGTCTTTCTGCTGTTGAAGCTGGCTTGATGATAAGCCATGTATCCATAGCGGTTCCAAGGTCTGAAGCCGGGAGCGTTCCGGGATACGCATGGTCTCCTTCTGCGAGAAGTATGATGCCTCCGCCGGCATTGTTTCTGCTGTGGTTAGTATTGTGATATGTCTTTAATGCCGCCCCTGCTCCCCCTATGGTTAAAAAAGCGTTTCCTGCTTCTGCGGCAACTTGAGATGAATAGACCGTGCCGGTGCTGTCATCTCCGTTAGTTGATACCAAAGCATAACCAATGCCATATGTTCCACTTTTGTCATTCAAAAAGTGTAAAGGACCAAGGCGTTCGTCTGGCTGTGCAAAACCATCGGCAGTTGTGCGTGAATCCAAAGTTGAGTCAGCATTTCCTACCCAGGGATACGCTTTGAAATTGACATCAATAACATCACCTTGAGTAAGAGCGTCAATGTCCATGGTGGCGGCGTAGACAAGGACGACATTGGCATCGCCTGTCCTCGTGGTTATTGTCATGGCTGTAGTAGTGGCATAAACCGTGTTGCCACTTTGGTCACTTGCTTCAAAAGCAACTGCTGCCACTGGTTTGCCATTTTGAGCAAATTTGTGAAATATCACGGCCTCAACAAGAAAATCATCAGTTACTCGGTCATAGCCGGGCCATGCCCAACGGCCGATGGTTTTGGGATATGAAAGCGCGGAGCTGTTTGTGACTGCCAGATTGGTCACCGCGTTACTTGTGCCACTCGTGCCTCCGGCTCCACTGTCTGTGTACCAACCATTGGAGATTGAGATGGTAACTGTGTCCTCGTCATAGATGAATTCAGAGAGAGCGACTTTGATAGTGAGAGTGCCTCCGGATTCGGCTTCTTCCATGGCGGAATGATCACTTGAAGTATTGTCGGGATACGGTTTGCGGATTGTTTTCGTACCATATACCGTGCGACTGATTGTCCCAAGTACTCCGGATGTATTATATCCGGGAGAAGTTCCCGTCAAAATGACTTTAGCGTTCGCCGGGTCGCTGTCTATGGTATTGGCATCAGCATCTTCTTCCAGTCCGTAGTTCGCAGACCCTCCCGTCACAAAGCCCTCTATGTCTATCTCTGCCATCCAGCCGTCTGTGATTCCACTATGAGGAGTAATTCGCACCGCTGTGATATCCCCCGTCGCGGCATACGTAGTTTCTGGCAGAAAAAATGCAACACCGAGAATCGTGACAAGAATGGAGAGAGTAATTTTAATAGAGTGGTTGTATTTCATACACCAATATGTAACAAAAAGCACCGCAAAAACGGTGACTTAACGGAGACATTTGAAAACACCGAAGTAGCGGAGTGCGCTACATTCGCTTTCGGGTAAGCAAAGACCCTGTGAACCGGCCTCGTAGACAGCTTCTCGTCCCGTAGTAAGTTCCACTTTACTACTGGGATGGTGTTCTTCGGGGTATTTTTTACTCTCTCTCTCTCTCTCTCTCGTATTGTAACGTCAGGACTTGTGTCATAAAATTAACTGAAGTTTTCGTTTTTTGTAAGGTTTTGCCTTCTTTGGAAGGTAGGACATGGGTTTATAAGCCGGTACCCCCCGATACCAACTATTGTACCACCCCCGCCCCAAAATCGGCAAACAAAAATGTGGATTGATTTGGGGGCGAATAGGATTTAAAAATCCCTCCCCCTTCGGGTACCCAAAAGTATTTTTCTGGCTGGAAAAATCTTTCGGGCCTGACTCGCGCCGTCGCGCTCCATCCTTGCGGAAGCTCCAAGTGTTCGCTTCCTCACCCTTTACGAAAGGGAGAATAAATTCCTCGGCTCTTCTTTATTCCTCCTTTGTTAAAGGAGGTGGCGAGTCTGCGAGACGGAGGATTTACGAAAGGGAGAATAAAAGCCGTTCTTCGGCAGGTGTGAGGGGTTACTGACATATAAGTTGACAAAAAAACAGGAAGGTTTATTATCTTAAAAGATTTAGCTGGGGCCTCCGCGACTGAGCTCCTCAACCTTTTTTCTGGTTGAAGAGGAAATGTCTGTGAAGGTTAGGCCAGCCCCACACGGCCGACAAAACGCGAAGACAAGACCTCAAGGTTGAGTTGAGTTCGCGGATGTCCCCAGCTTTGATTGCCGTCCAATAACCAAGCAAGATTCCCAATGATTCGGGGCGCTCTTCCGGTTATGTGGACGGAAACAACCATCTCGGGATGGTTATGTGGCTCTGCTTCTGCCTGCAACAGAACAGAGCCATTTTTTTAATTCTCCGCACTTCACTAATCATTGACAAATTTGCACAGAAGGTGTATAATAAAGAAAGGTGTTATTAAGTATCTATCCTACTTCCCGGGTTTGAGGAAGACAAAGTTGCCATTACTGGGTACGGCGGCAACCGAGATAGCATTCTCCCACACCCCATAAAGGGTGCAAGAAAGAATGGGTATTTCTTAAATTACCGACAATCACGTTGGTAAAAACAAAGGAATATTATGTCTATCACCAAATGGCTCGTTGAAAAAGTACAAAAATTAGTTCAAGTTTGCAAAAACTACAGATCAGACAGGCAGATTGAAAAGTGGTACTCCACTCTTACAGATGAAGAGTTGCGTCAATGGATTAATCCAGCGACCGATGATCAACTGCCAGAGAAAGAGCATCGCCAGCCGATCGATCTCGAAGAAGAGCTGCGCAAATGCGAAGAAAGCCAAGCATTAGCTAAAGCATGGATCGAGAAAAAGTCCGAAGCAGAAGCCCTCGAAAATGAAAGAGCAGAAGAGCTCTATTACGAGGAGTTAGCGAACGAATGGCCGTGCCAAGATTGTGGGGAGTTTGGTTCAAAGTGCACCTGCACTCCGGACGATGACGACCACACACTTGAAGTTCCACAAATGGGACTACCATGTCACGAGGAAGAAGAAATTCCCTTATGGCTGGAGCATGCCAACGAAGAATGTCCGAACTGCGGACTTTTGCCAGAGTTCTGTCAGTGTCAGTACGAAGAGTAGAGGGTGTCGCAACCCCAAACCCGCTTAGCAACGAGAGTTGCGGCGGGTTTTTTTATGATTAAATATATATAGAAATGGGAGAGGGGTGGTTATTTATCTCGAATGGAATTGAGAGATTCTGATGACGGAGGATTTAGAAATCCCTCCCCCTCGCCGACTCGGGTACTCCCTTTACGAAAGGGAGAAAAAAGCCCTCCCCGCCCAAGAGGCGATACTTCCTTTAAATTGGGGTGCTTATTTACGTTGTGCTTGCCAAATAACAGTTTTAATGATTAAATGGAAGAGAAACAAGCCCGGATGGGCTTTTCTTTTATTTTATGGAAATTCGCAATATAGCAATTATCGCTCACGTTGACCACGGCAAAACCACTCTTGTGGACGCTCTTATGAAGCAGTCAGGCAA